>CADCFA010000001.1 GCA_902800595.1 uncultured Prevotellaceae bacterium
AAACCTGATCAGCGTGCGCCGCATCATCTTCACCCCGAATGTGGATGTGAAGGACGAGTTGAAGAACACCTCTATCCAGATCACCTGTCTCGATGAGGATGGCAACGTGCTAAAGCGTGTGACAAGCGGTGACAGCGGCGAGATCGAGGACAATGAGAACGGCACCCAGCCTCAGAACGGTGGCAGCACCTCAGGCGGTAACGGTGGCAGCAACACCCCTACCCCTCCAGTTGAAGAGCCTGACTACGACCAGCCCAGCGGGGATTAAACATTAAACAATAAACAATAAACAATAACCGTTAAACATTAAACGTTATGACGAAGAAGGAGACTTTGAAGTTTGTGGTGCAGATTATTGCATCGATTGCAACGGCGGTATTGACCGCCCTCGGAGCGACATCGTGCATGGGGGTGTAACCGTTAAAAGAGAGAAAGGCTTTCCGATTGGGAAAGCCTTTCTTTGTGTTAGAAGCGGCGACCACCGCCGAAGCCGCCTGGGCGACCTGGGCGATTGCCTGGACGACCACCAGGACCGCCAGGACCACCGCCGAAGCCGAAGGGGTTCTTACCGCCTCCAAAGAGGTTCAGACGGTAGATGACATGCACCATGCCATAGCTGGTGATGGAGTTGTATTCGGTATCGGTGCGCCCCATGGCTGAGATGGCACGGCTATAGGTGGACTGCTGATGCAGGATGTCGTAGAGCTGCAGCGAGATGGTGAGCGGCTTGCCCTTCAGGAAACTCTGTGAGAGCTGGGCATTCCAGATGAGCTCGTTGGTGTTCATCGAGGCATCGTTGTAGCCACGGCGGCTCTGCATGTTGATACCCGTGGTGAGGGCTGTGCCCCAGGGGGCTGTGATGCCTACCATCGCGCCATAGGAGAACTGCCAGGTGTCGAGGTTGTTGTTGGTCTGCAGATCATTGCGTGAGTGGGTGTAGCCCACAGAGCCGTTGAGCTCGAATTCGAGCCACTCGTTACGGTAGCTGCCTGACAGGCGCTGATTGATGTTAACAGACTTGGTGATGCTCTTCTCCGACTCTGCCTGATCGTTGACGCTGGCATAGCCCACATAGTGGTTGTAGCCCAGGTTGGAGAAGGTATTGATGTTGAAATAGGCCGCACTGTCGAGGGCTGTGTTGAACACCAGTCCGGCATAGGTGTTCCAGTTGCCGTCGATATTCTCAGGTCGGGTGATACGTGCACCAGAGCTTTCATCGAGGGTCACCTTATTGCTGATGGCATTCTTGGTGGTAGAGAAGCCTGCCCAGGTGGCGATGGAACGCTGGTGAGCCTGCACGTAGTTGTTGTAGAAGAAACGCATGTTCTGCGTGAACGAGGGTTTCAGTCCCGGGTTACCTTTCTTGATGTTCAGCGGGTCGCTGTTGTCGGTGATGTCAAGCAGGTCGTTCATCGAGGGCTGTGTGGTGTTGGCGAAATACTGTATGCGCATCTGACTCACCTCGGAGCGCTTCCAGCGGAAGTCGAGGGTTGGCGTGAAGTTGGTGACCGTGCGGGTGGTGTCGGTATGCACGCCCTGATAATCCTGAATGAAGTGTGAGCGCTGGGGAATGAAGCGCACGCCGACGTTGAGGTTGAAGCTCTTTCTCACCACGCGCAGCATCAGCTCCATGTTATGGGTATAGTTCTTGTATTCGGATTTTCGGCTCAGATCAGAATCGAGGTATGGTTCGATGGGGATATAGGGCTGCAGATAGGCATCCCATGAACGGTAATCAGGTTCCCACGTCAAAGCGCCCAGAGGCATATCGACCTTACTGAAGTCGTAAGTGCCGCGATCGCTCTTGGTGTAGTCGTAGCGATACTGGTAGCTGAACTGGAGATACACCTGACGGAAGATGGGCTCGCTATAGGTGAAGCGGGCACGGTAGTTCCAGTTCTTCGTGGGGGTGATGCTATAACGGCGGGTAAAGTAGCTGGAGTCATTCTCGAACTGATAGAACTCCACGTAGCCGTTGTTGATGCTCTGGCTCTTGCCATCGCTCCAGTTGCCATTGAGCTGTACGGTAAGGTTGCGCCCTTTGGTATTGAGCTTGCGGTTGAACTGGAGCATACCGCCAAAGTTCTTCGAGTCGCTGTAGCTCACGTTGTCCTGATCGCGGAAGTTCTTCACGATACCCATGTCGATGAGCTTCTTCAGCTCCTCCAAGGGGTTTGTCACCTTGAGATAGGGATCCTCGTCGAAGGTAGCCTCGTCGCTCATCTCGAGTCCGTCGGTGGTATTGAGGCGCATGGTGGGGCGGAACAGGATGTTGGTCATGGAGTCGGGCTGCCACTCGATGCGCATCTGGGCATTCCAGTTGTTGGTGCGTGAGAAGTTCTGATTGACACTGTTGCTGAATACCGAGGTGGAAGAGCTGTAAATCTGCTCAGAAGAGCGCTTGGCCAGCTGGTCGCCGTCGGAGTGGTTCCAGCGGATACTTCCGTCGAGCTTGAACTTATCCTTCTGTTCGTAGTTCACATTGACACCTACCATCTTGGGGGCGTTCAGGCCTTGGCGCTGCTGGCCCCATCTGCCACCGCCACCACCGGAAAAGCCCATGTCGTTGACATTGTTGGCACGTGTGAAGAGCATCACCTTCAGGTTGTCCTTCATCACAGCACCCATGGCTCTACCTGAATAGCGCTTCTGGGTACCGATGGCGAGATCGATATTAGCCATCAAGCCTTTGTTCATGCCTTTCTTGATGCCGAAGTCGAGCACTGTCTCTTCCTCGCCGTCCTGAATACCACTGACACGCGCCAGGTCGCTCTGCTGATCGTAGGCCTTGATGCGCTCGATGATGTTGGTAGGCAGGTTCTGCAGGGCTGTCTTCGTATCGCCTGTCATAAACTCCTTACCATCCACCAGGATCTTCTTCACCTCCTTACCATTGATCTTGATGGTTCCGTCGTCGCTGACCTCTGCACCAGGAAGGCGCTTCACGAGTTCTTCGACCACAGAGCCCTCGGGGGTACGGAAGGCGCTGGCATTATACATAAAGGTGTCGGCCTTCAGTGTGACCTTCGAGGCATGGGCCGTTACGGTGGCGCCCTTCAGCATGATAGCATCGGGCTCCAGCGTGATGGTGCCGGCAGAATAATCCTTGCCGTCGCGAATATTTATTTGTTTTGTGTAAGTCTTGAATCCGACATAGGTAATCTTCAAGGTATAGCGTCCGTCGTGGGGGGCACGTATCTGGAAACCACCATTCATATTGGTCAGTGCGTTGGCCACAACTTTCTCTCCACTTAAAATGGAAGCCGTCGCCTGAATGACGGCCTCCTGTGTATCCTGCTCAACAACCTTACCTGAAACTAATCTTTGGGCATTTGCCACGACTGCCAGCGTCAACGCGACAGTCAGGAGTATCAATCTTCTCATTATATCTTTTAATTGTTGACTTTTTGACGGAGGAAAAACGGAAAAGTTTAAAGGCTTGAGTAAATTTTTTATAAATTATGCTTTTGTTTCGAATAATAATCGTATCTTTGCACCGCATAAACAAACAGGCAAATCTGTTACCATTAAGAGATGAACCAACAAAAAGTAGTCATTGCAGAAGACTTAGGGCTGTCGCTGAAAGAGGCGATGGAGGTCTGCGAGCGTGACAAAGTATTCATACTGATGGACGAGACCACTGCGAAGTGCTGTCTGCCTGTGGTGGAAGCGGCTGTCGGGCTTCAGGATGCCAAGCGCATCATCATCGGAGCCACCGACACGCACAAGACACTTGAGTCGCTTGCCCATGTCTGGGAAGAGCTGGGCACCGGAGGTGCTACGCGCCACTCCTTATTAATAAATATAGGCGGCGGTATGGTGACTGATCTGGGCGGATTTGCCGCATCGACATTTAAAAGAGGTATCAACTACATCAATATACCCACTACCCTGCTCGCAATGGTGGATGCCAGCGTAGGCGGAAAGACAGGTATCAACTTCAGGGGACTGAAGAACGAGATTGGTGTGTTCAACAATGCCTCGACGGTGATCCTTGACACGCAGTTTCTGAAGACACTCGACGCAGAGAACATCTGTTCTGGCTATGCAGAGATGCTGAAGCACGGACTGATATCAGATGAGAAGATGTGGGCAGAACTGATGAACTTTGAGCTTGAGCAGCCAGATCTGAAACAACTGAGCCGGATGGTGGCTGACAGCGTGGCAGTGAAGGAGCGCATCGTGACGGAGGATCCCACAGAAAAGGGTATCAGGAAGGCACTGAACTTAGGACATACCGTGGGCCACGCCTTCGAATCGTTCGCCCTGAAACGCCAACCTGTACTGCACGGCTATGCGGTGGCCTGGGGACTGATCTGCGAGCTCTATCTGAGTTGCATCAAGACGGGATTCCCGACGGATAAGATGCACCAGACCGTAAGGTTCATCAAAGAGCATTATGGGATGATGACCATCGTGTGCGACGACTATCCCACCCTGCTGGAGCTGATGACACACGACAAGAAGAACGTGGCTGGAACCATCAACTTCACACTCCTGGGAGGTATCGGAGACATCCGCATCAACCAGACGGCTACGAAAGAAGAAATTTGCGAAGCGCTCGATTTCTATCGGGAGAGCTGAAACAGATACGATTAACCAATCAGCTTTTTAGACCTAATCATATTACTAACTAATCGTGGTAGGGCTGCTCGTGAGAGTAGCTCTATCGTTGTTTTGCAAGGTCTTCTGCCTGCTTCCTGGCTGGCTTGCCTGTCTCTGTCAAAGGTATCTTGTCAACGTGAAGATACGCCTTGGGCTGGAAATATTTAGGCAGGATGCGCTTGCAGACGGCACGAGCCTCATCAACAGGGCCTTCGGTGAGCAGAACGACCACCTCTCCGAATTTTTCATCAGGACGCTTCGTGATGAGGAATGGCTGCGACAGATAGGGGCGCAACTGGCGTTCCACCTGTTCTGTCTGTATCTTGATGCCACCAGAACAGATCACATTATCCTTACGTCCTAGGATGCGGAAGCGCCCTTCAGAGAGTTCCGCGATGTCATTGGTAACCAGGCGCTCTGAACAGACCAACGGGGCATCGATAACCAGACAGCTCTCGTCATTAAGACTCACCTTGACAGAAGGAAATGGGGTATAATAATCAGAGGCTTCAGCGCCATTCAGCCGACGGAGGGCTATATGGGAGAGTGTCTCTGTCATGCCATAGGTACTCCACACATGATGGGGGAAGGATTTCAGCGCAGCCGCCAGCGCATCGTCGATGGCACCACCTCCAATGATAAGGTGGCGTATCTGCTTCAGACGTTCACACTCCGCAGGCACCTGAAGGGCGTTATAGACCTGCATGGGCACCATGGCGGCGAAAGAGAGGACTGAGAGCTGAGGGCTGAGGTCAGCAAGCGGATGGCCTGAAGGGGCAACAGTGATCAACTGAAGTCGTCGCTCAAGGGAGCGCACCACCATCATCTTCCCTGCGATATAGTCGAGCGACATGCAGAGCAGGGCTGTGTCGCCTTCACGAAGTCCCAGAAAGTCGCAAGTGATACGGGCAGAGTTAAGCATCCGCCGCTTCTCTACCAGCATCGGCTTAGGGGCACCTGTAGAACCGCTGGTCTGCACATGCACGTAGTCGGAATCGTTATTCCATTCGGCTAAGAACTCGTCTAAACTCATCATTACTTCTTTTTAAGATAATAAGAACAAAAGGACATAAATTTAAAATCTCCTTGATGCGCATCTTATTATGTTCTTATGTTCTTATTATCTAAAAATAAATTGTCTTTGATGATCGTGAGCGGCATGGGGATGTTATCAGTGAAGAGCTGACCTGTGCCAAGACCTTGCGGCAAACGAATATGAGGACCATACACATCGGAGGCGAACTGGGCGATGGCATTCAGGCCGATGTTACTCTCAAGGGCAGAGGTGATCCAGGAACCTATGCCTCGTTCCTTTGCAGCCGCTATCCACTCCCTGCACCCCTCCATACCGCCATGAAGTGAGGGCTTGAGGATGATATAGCGGGGTTTGATGACATTCAGCAGGTGACCTTTCATCTCGGGATCGTTCACGCCAATCAGTTCTTCATCGAGGGCAATGGGCAAGGGTGACTCACGACAGAGCTCTGCCATATAAGCCCACTGTCCCTGACGGATGGGCTGCTCGATGCTATGAATAGCGTATTGCGACAGGAGTTCGAGTTTATAGAGGGCTTCCTCAAACTTAAAGGCGCCGTTGGCATCGAGGCGCAATTCCACTTCGTGGAAGGAGAAACGATCCCGGATGCGCTTCACGAGGTCCAGCTCCTGTTCGAAGTCGATGGCACCAATCTTGAGTTTTACACAACGGAAACCCTTCTCGAGTTTCTCTTCCATGCGTTGCAGCATCTCGTCGTAGCGTCCCATCCACACCAAGCCGTTGATGGGGATGCCTTCTTCACCACGGCTGAAAGCTGTGTCGAAGAGCTGGTTGCCATTCCGGAGGTTCAGCAGAGCCGTCTCCAGTCCGAACAGCATCGAAGGGTAAGGGCGCAGGGTATCGACATCAATATCGCCTGTCTGACAGAGGTGCTGACAGAAGCTGTTGAGTTTCGATTCATACACCTCATCGGGCAGAGCATCGCAACTCAGGTCAGGCAACGGGGCGCACTCGCCAATTCCCTCACGCGTTCCATCTGACAAGTGTATCAACCAAATCTTTCGGGTAGTATATACCCCCCTGGAAGTCCCCGCCGGCTGCTTAAAATGCAGTATCTTTTGTTTTATATTGAAGAACATATTATTATTTTATTTTAGATAATAAGAACAGAAGAACATATTTTTTATTCTCCATGATGCACACTTTATATTATGTTCTTATGTTCTTTTTATCAAACAAACGATATTTGCGTTTAATTTCAATTTTTGGAGCACCAAAATTTATTAGCAATCCATGATCCAATTGTGTAGCATGCAAATAGTTTACTAATTGAACTTCATGAACAGGTGCTAATGCATTCACAGCTTTCAGTTCAATAATAACACGATGATCTACTATGATATCCGCTCTGAACTCTCCAACAACTTCACCTTTATAAAACACATTTAATGGATACTCAAAATCATATGGAATATTTTGCTTCGTCAATTCAACTCCCATAGCATTCTTATATACAGACTCCAAGAAACCAGATCCTAATTCCATCCTTACCTGATAAGCACAATCTATGATATTTTTTATCAATTGCTCTATATCCATCGTCATTTACTCTTTGCACAGACTTAATTATGTTCTTATGTTCTTTTTATCTAAAAAAATTACGGGAGTTTGGGATATTTCTTGAAGTCGGGCTTGCGCTTTTCGAGGAAGGCTTTGCCACCCTCCTGCGCCTCGTCGAGGAAGTAGTAGAGCATGGTGCAGTCGCCAGCCAGTTCCTGAATACCAGCCTGACCATCGAGCTCGGCATTCAGTCCTGCCTTTACCATACGAAGAGCAAGCGGAGAACGCTCCATCATGATCTCAGCCCACTCCACACACTCATCCTCAAGTCGTTCGATAGGTACCACCTTATTAACCATACCCATCTCCTCAGCCTCTTTGGCACTGTACTGACGACAGAGGAACCAGATCTCACGTGCCTTCTTCTGTCCCACGATACGGGCGAGATAAGAAGAGCCGAAGCCTGCATCAAACGAGCCCACCTTAGGACCTGTCTGTCCGAAGATGGCATTCTCGGAGGCAATCGTCAGGTCGCACACCAGATGCAGTACATGACCACCTCCGATGGCATAACCATTCACCATTGCAATGACAGGCTTTGGCAGACGACGGATCTGCATCTGCACGTCGAGCACACTGAGACGAGGCACTCCGTCTTCATCAACATAGCCGCCACGTCCCTTCACATGCATGTCGCCACCAGAGCAGAAGGCATGCTTCACATCTGCCAGCGTCTTACCCTCAGGCACCTCAGACATAGCACCTGTGAGCAGCACCACAGAGATATCCTGCATCTCACGACACATGCTGAAGGCCTGACTCAGTTCCCAAGTGGTCTTGGGGGTAAAGGCATTACGGTAACGGGCACGATTGATGGTAATCTTGGCAATGCCATTATATTCCTCGAAGAGAATCTCCTCAAACTTACGAATTTCTTTCCAGTCTCTCATAATTCTTTTTTTCTTTTTTGATAAGAAGAACAAAAGGACATAAATTATACTACCTCATGAAGCGCAACTCCTTATGTTCTTATGTTCTTATTATCTAAATTAAACATTTATAATAATCGCGATAGGCGTGTTCATCGACAGAGGCATCAGTGAAGACCTCGAGGAGCACAGGTCGTGTGCTATCTATATTTAATAAGGTGTCGATGCCGGCACGAAGCTGGGGCATATTTGAGGCAGAGAGATACACGACATCATTCTGCTGACAGATACCCTCGGCACTGGTGTGATGCGCTGCGGCGACGAAGGCATCACGGGCAGGACTCTGTTCCAGACCAGGCAGCATATTGAAGATGCCGCCCCGACCATTGTTGAGCAAGAGGATACGCAGATTACCACGCAGGTTCTGATTCCACAAGGCATTCTGATCGTAAAAGAAACTCAGGTCGCCAATGACACAGAACACCCGATCGTCGGATACCACAGAGAAGCCTGCTGCCGTAGAGAGCGAGCCCTCAATGCCGTTGACACCACGATTACACCACACTGGATGCTTGGCAAATATGTTTGCCAGACGGATGGCGGTGCTGTTGGCATAATGGATCTGGGCTTCACCCACAAGACTTTCGAAATACTTCACCGCAGCCATCTGAGAGTAGGCAGGCTCGTAATCGTCAGTCTGCTTACGGATACGCGACAACAGCTCATCCCATTTCTGCATGAAGGGATGGGGCTCCATCACCATCATGAAACGGATATGATCAGCCACTGCCTCACCATCACCTTGGAAGATGTGCGTGAGATTCATGAAGGTGTCATTGATCTCGCCTGAGGCATTCACCACCCACGTCTCCTTGGCCTTACGCAAGAAGCGCTTCAGGCGTTTGCTCACGATGGAACCACCGATATAGAGCACGAAGTCGGGGACATAAACCTCATCATCACCCACCAACGAGACTGCCTCATCAAAGAGCGGATTCAGAGGCTGGCCACTTATCAATAAGGGACGCTTCGCCTGCAGAAACATTCGCGTGATATGACTCAGGGTTGCCGGCGACATGTCGGCAGCAGCATATTCTATCTTTCGTTCTACGGGCAGCAAAGGTACACTGAAGTCGAACAGAGGCTCCGTGATGGGCACATTGATATGCACAGGTCCACCCCCACCCTGCATCGCAGCAATCAGCGCCTCGTTGACCAGGCGGTTACAGTACCAGCGTTCATCAGCATCGTGAGGCTCTGGCAGGGATACTGCCTTACGTACAAATCGCCCTAAGGCATCTGGCTGCGGCATCGTCTGTCCATCGAGCTGGTCTATCCACGCTGCAGGACGATCTGCCGAGATCACCACTAAGGGGATATGTTGATAATAGGCCTCCGCCACTGCTGGGGCAAGATTCAACAAGGCTGTACCACTGGTGGCACATACCACAACAGGTTGGCGACGCGCCTGAGACATCCCTAAGGCATAGAACGCTGCAGAACGCTCATCAGTAACTGGATAGCATGCGATTTCAGGACACTCGTTGAGATTATGCACGATAGGTGAATTACGACTACCCGGACACACCACAGCATGGCGCACACCATGAGCCACCAGCAGCGAAGTGAGTATGTTTACTTGTTCTTTATTGCTATACATCTTCTCATTGTATCTAATTTGGCTTCCGTCTCCTGCCATTCCTGTTCCTCTACGCTATCCTTCAGCAGTCCACCACCCGCAAAGAGATGGCACAGATCCTGCTCGATGTTCATGCAGCGAAGCGAGACATAAAGGAATGTCTGCGCCTGGGGGTTCAACATCCCCATAAAGCCCGTGTAATAACGACGGGGGGTATGCTCATGACGGACAATAAAATCGAAAGCATTCTTCTTAGGCAGACCACAAACGGCTGGTGTGGGATGAAGTGACTGCAGGAGATTGCCGATATGCGCATTGTCAGGCAACGTGAAGTTGAAGTCGCTACGCAGATGCACCAGATTGGCAGCACGCACTGTAACGGGACCTTCCTCCCTGAAGTCACTGGCATACTGTTCCAGACACTCTGCGATATAGGTAGCCACTACGCGCTGTTCCTGAATGTTCTTGGTGGTCCACGTGATAGGCACATCCTTCAATGGCGCATCGTATTTCAACTGTTCCCCCTCCAACTTCATGGTTCCTGCCAAAGCCATCGTCTGCCAGGCAGCGCCTTCACCCTTGAGCAAAATCTCCGGGGTAGCTGTCAACCAGCAGCCACTCTTCTCAGTCCACACCAAGGCGATAAACAGGCGGGGATAAAGCTCACAGGCTTTCAGGAAAAAATCCAGGGGTGTCTGCGGAACTTGTCGTTGCTCGTCCACGCAACGAGCCAGCACAATCTTCTGGAAGGTACCCAACACCAACTGCGAATGCTCATTGGCAAAATCGATGGCATAATGCATGCGTGTGGCCCCTGTGGTGCCAAAGCTATTGGTAAGGGGGATATCGAGCGACAAGTCAGAGAGGTCTGAGATGGGCATCTGCTGGATGCTATCAGGACGAATCAACAGAATGGGCTGTTCCGGTTTCACCTCAAAGGGAGCTATCACAAACCCACTTCTGCCATTCAGTTCCGGACAAGAAAACAATTCCGCTGGCATTCCTTCATTCTGGACTACCAGCGTCGCCTCGTCAGAATGCGGCTGACGAAAAAGAGCTATTCCTGATATCTCCGACATCACCGTTTGGGATTAATCACATAGTTGGTAACACGCACGTTGGAAATCAGATCACCAAGACTGTTCTTGATATCCACATTCCACACATGGAGCGTCGTGCCTTTATGCAGCAGTTTAGCAAAGGCAGTCACCGTATCACCCTCAGAGACAGCCTGTACATGACTGCCACTAACCTCGATACCCACACAAGCGCATCCTGGACAAAGCGAACAGGAGCCTACACCAGCCACATTCTCTGCCAAAGCCAGTGAAGCACCGCCACTCAGAAAGCCAAAAGGCTGACGATTGCGCTCATCAACTTTCATACGTGCCATACAAGTATCGTCCTCGGGCGTGGATACAAACTCCATCCCGAGGGCGGTACTCAAATTTGGCTTTTCGTTAATAATATCTCTTATCTTCTCTACGTTCACTTTCTTATTATTTAAAGAGCGAATATTCTGGCACAGTCCATGCCAAGGCACTGGCACCCAGCACATCACGCTCACGGTTATTCAACTTAGAACAAAGGATCTTCACCCTTCCGCTAAGGTTACCAAACACATGCTCATTAAAAGACTCACAGGCTGGTTCAACCAGCCATTTGCCGGCATGGGAGATACCACCAGTGAAGATGATAGCCTCAGGATCAACAATAGAAGCATAATTAGCCAGTCCCAAGCCAAGGTAATAACCTGTGCGGCGATAGACCTCGATAGCCATCTCGTCACCCTTGTCACAACACTCTGCGATGGTACGAGGCGACAGTTTTTCCAAGCTACGCAGCTGAGAGGGCGCATCAGATTCTGCCATCAGTTCACGAGCTGTCTGCACAATACCATTGGCACCAACATAAGCCTCAAGGCAACCTTCATGTCCACAGCCACACTTTCTACCATTATTGATGAGACAGGTATGGCCAAACTCACCTGCGTAGCCTAATTGACCTACATGCTCCTTTCCTTCTGAGAAGAAACAACTGCCTATACCAACGCCCAGACTGACGATAATGAAATACTTCATGCCATGAGCACTGCCAAATGTATGTTCGCCAAGGGCAGAGATATGTGCATCGTTGGAGAGTGCCACAGCCAATCCCATACGATCACGAAGCATCGCTGCTAAAGGGATAACGCCCTTCCAAGGCAAATTGGCTGCATTCTCTATACAGCCTGATACGGAGCTGGCACTGGGAGCACTGACACCCACGGAGCGGATGGTCTCGTAACCACCATTGGACTCTACCAATGTTATGATGCTCTCACTCAGGGCTGTTACAAAATTATTCACATCAGGATAGTCTTCTGTGGATAAAGAATCTTCAGCAATAATATTGCCTCGCACGTCAACAATTGCATAAGTTGTAGATTCATTACTGATATCTACCCCAACGACTTTCGATTTAATGTTGTACTCTTCCATTTTTAGAAAAACATATTTTAGTTATAGTTTCCATATTCATGTGGCAAATTTATACATATTTTCCATACTATGCAAATCTTTGCACATTTTTTTTGCAAATATTTACCCTAACCTTGCTTTTTTCGCAAGAAATTCGTAACTTTGCAGCCATAAAAGCAAAAAGAATAGAGAAAAAGATGAACGTTTTAGAACTTAGTGAACAAGAAATCGGAAGGCGTCAGAGCCTTCAGGAACTTCGCTCGATGGGTATTGACCCTTATCCTGCTGCTGAGTATCCTGTAAATGCTTGGAGTACTGATATCATTGAAAACTTTGAGGACTTACCAGTCATCGGCAAGGATGAAGAGGGGAATGACGTACGTGAGGCCGCCACACCCGAAAACAGCCGTATGGTAAGCATTGCAGGCCGTATCATGAGCAAGAGCATCATGGGTAAGGCTGCCTTTGCAAAACTGCAGGACTCAAAGGGCCGCATACAGGTGTACGTTCAGCGCGATTCCATCTGTCCTGATGAAAACAAAGACCTATATAATATAGTATTCAAGAAACTGTTGGACCTGGGCGACTTCATTGGCGTGAAGGGCTATGTATTCCGCACCAAGACTGGTGAGATCAGTGTTCACGTGATGGAGCTGACAGTGCTCAGCAAGAGCCTGAAGCCACTGCCGGTGGTGAAGACCGATGCCGACGGTAAGGTGTATGATGCCTTCGACGATCCTGAACTGCGCTACCGTCAGCGTTACGTGGATCTCATCGTTAACGCCGGCGTGAAGGACACTTTCCTGAAGCGTGCCACCATCATCCGCACCCTGCGCCGTATCCTCGACGATGCCGGCTATACAGAGGTAGATACCCCTATCCTGCAGAATATTGCCGGTGGTGCTTCTGCCCGTCCATTCATCACCCACTTCAACGCACTCAATCAGGACATGTACATGCGTATTGCCACTGAGCTCTATCTGAAGCGCCTCATCGTAGGTGGTTTCGAGGGTGTCTATGAGATGGGTAAGAACTTCCGCAACGAGGGTATGGATAAGACCCACAACCCAGAGTTCACCTGCATGGAGCTCTACGTGAGCTATAAAGACCTGCTATGGGGCATGACCTTCACGGAGAACATGCTGGAGCAGATCTGTACTGCCGTAAATGGAAAGCCAGAGGTAGAGATCGATGGTAACATCATCTCATTCAAGGCTCCATTCCGCCGTCTGCCTATCCTCGACGCTATCAAGGAGAAGACAGGTTTCGACTGTGACGGCAAGACAGAGGAGGAGATTCGTGCCTTCTGTCTCTCTAAGGATATGGAGGTTGATGAGACCATGGGTAAGGGAAAACTTATCGACGAGCTCTTTGGTGAGTTCTGCGAGGGTACCTTCATCCAGCCTACCTTCATCACCGATTATCCTGTGGAGATGTCACCCCTCACCAAGATGCATCGCTCTAAACCCGGACTCACTGAGCGCTTCGAGCTGATGGTGAATGGTAAGGAGCTGGCAAATGCCTACTCAGAGCTTAACGACCCCATCGATCAGGAGGAGCGTTTCGTAGAGCAGATGAAGTTGGCAGACAAGGGCGACGACGAGGCAATGATCATCGATCAGGATTTCCTGCGTGCCCTGCAGTATGGTATGCCTCCGACCTTTGGTATCGGTATCGGCATCGATCGTCTGGTGATGCTGCTCACTGGTAAGTTTGCCATTGGTGAAGTGATGCTGTTCCCACAAATGAAGCCAGAGAAGAAGGCACCTCAGAGCACCGTTGCCGAATGGGCAGAGATTGGTGTCACCGAGGAGTGGGTTCCCGTTCTGCGCAAGGCTGGTTTCAACCTCATCCAGAACATCAAGGACGAGAAGCCCCAGGGTCTGCAGCAGAAGATTGGCGACATTGTGAAGAAATATAAGCTTGATATGACCAAACCCAGCGTCGATGAAGTCGCCGTCTGGATTACCAAGGCTCAAGCCTAACGGTTATTGGTTAACGGTTATTGGTTATTGTATATGTACGACTGTGGTAAGATAGCGATTATCGGTGGTGGCAGCTGGGCAACAGCGATTGCCAAGATTGTGGTGGGGCACACTCACCACATCGGATGGTATATGCGCCGCGATGATCGTATTGAGGACTTCCGTCGTCTGGGACATAACCCCGCCTATCTCACCAGCGTTCATTTTAATACTGACGAGATCTATTTCGACAGCGACCTGAACCGTATCGTACAGCAATATGACACACTGGTTTTCGTCACCCCCTCACCCTATCTGAAGAGTCATCTGAAGAAACTCAAGACACGCATCCGCGACAAGTTCATCCTGACGGCTATCAAGGGTATCGTGCCTGATGAGAACCTGGTATGTTCTGAATATTTCCATCAGGTATATGACGTACCTTATGAGAATCTGGCATGTATCGGCGGTCCTTCGCATGCTGAGGAAGTGGCTCTTGAACGCCTATCCTATCTGACGGTAGGCTGTGCCGATCGTGACAAGGCACAGGCTTTCTGCGATGTGCTCTCCAGTGATTTCATCAAGACAAAGACTTCTACCGATGTGGTGGGTATTGAATATTCCTCTGTATTGAAGAATGTGTATGCCATTGCAGCTGGTATCTGTAGCGGTCTGAAATATGGCGACAACTTCCAGTCTGTCCTCATGGCGAATGCCGTACAGGAGATGAATCGTTTCCTCACCGCTGTCTATCCGCTGGAGCGTAATATCTACGACTCCGTCTATCTGGGTGACCTGCTCGTGACGGGCTATTCCAACTTCTCCCGTAACCGCACCTTCGGTTCGATGATTGGCAAGGGCTACAGCGTCAAGTCGGCACAGATTGAGATGGAGATGATTGCCGAGGGCTACTTTGGAACAAAGTGTATGAAGGAGATCAATCGTCACTGTCATGTGAACATGCCCATCCTCGATGCAGTCTATAACATTCTCTATGAGCGTATCTCACCGCAGATTGAGATCAAGCTGTTGACGGATAGTTTTAGATAATAAGAACAGAAGAACATAAGATACTATAAAATAACAAATAAAAACAAATTTTTATGAGTAACATTAAACTTGACATTTCGAAAGCCGCCTGTTTCCTGAAGGCAGGCGCAGTAGAGGCTTTTGAGCCTCAGGTAAAAGCCGCTCAGAAGGCACTTGAAGAGGGCACATGCCCTGGTAACGATTTCTTGGGCTGGCTCCACCTGCCTTCAAGCATCACACCTGCTTTCCTCGATGAACTGCAGGCATGTGCCAACGTGCTCCGCGAGAACTGCGAGGCTATCGTTGTAGCTGGTATCGGTGGTTCTTACCTCGGTGCCCGTGCCGTCATTGAGGCACTCAGCAACAGCTTCGCCTGGCTGGTAGCCGACAAGAAGAACCCCACCATCCTCTTTGCAGGTAACAATATCGGTGAGGACTACCTCTTTGAACTGACAGAGTATCTGAAAGGCAAGAAATTCGGTGTTATCAACATCTCTAAGAGTGGTACTACCACGGAGACAGCCCTCACCTTCCGTCTGCTGAAGAAGCAGTGTGAGGAGCAACGCGGTAAGGCAGAAGCTAAGAAGGTGATTGTAGCTGTTACCGACGCCAAGAGAGGTGCAGCCCGCACCTGTGCTGACAAAGAGGGTTACAAGAGCTTCATCATCCCCGACAACGTGGGTGGTCGTTTCTCTGTACTGACACCTGTTGGTCTGCTGCCTATCGCCTGCGCTGGTTTCAATATCAAGGAACTGGTTGGCGGTGCCCAGGATATGGAGAAGGCATGTGGCAAGGATGTACCTTTTGCAGAGAACCCCGCAGCCCAGTATGCTGCCGTACGCAACAGCCTGTACCAGAACGGCAAGAAGATCGAGATCATGGTGAACTTCCAGCCTAAGCTCCACTTCATGTCTGAATGGTGGAAGCAGCTCTATGGTGAGTCTGAAGGTAAGGACAAGAAGGGTATCTTCCCTGCAAGTGTTGACTTCACTACCGACCTCCACTCTATGGGACAGTGGATTCAGGATGGTGAGCGTACCATCTTCGAAACCGTCATCAGCATTGAGGAGCCTGAGAAGAAGCTGCTCTTCCCCTCTGATGAGGAGAACCTCGACGGACTGAACTTCCTGGCTGGCAAGCGTGTGGATGAGGTGAATAAGATGGCAGAGCTCGGTACCCGTCTGGCTCACGTTGACGGTGGTGTACCTAACATCCGCATCACAATGCCTCGTCTGACAGAGCGTTATCTCGGACAGCTCATCTACTTCTTTGAGATTGCCTGCGGTATCAGCGGTAACCTGTTGGAGGTTAATCCGTTCAACCAGCCTGGCGTAGAGGCTTACAAGAAGAATATGTTCGCTCTGCTCGACAAACCAGGCTACGAGGCAGACTCCAAAGCCATCAAGGAGCGCCTGGCCAAAGAGAGCTAGAAAATCTAGTAAGCCTAGTAAGCCTAGTAAGCCTAGTAAGCCTAGATGTACACCCTAGCAATATTAAAATACTTAGAAGAACACGGCTTTGAGGCATTCCGCCCCAAAGCCGTGCTTTTCGATATGGACGGCGTTCTCTATGACTCCATGCCCAATCATGCCATTGCCTGGCAGGAGAGCATGGCTAAGTTCGGTATCCACATGACAGCCGACGATGCCTATGCCACTGAGGGAGCGCGTGGGGTAGATACCATCCGTTTCATGGTACTCCAACAACAGCGTCGTGAGATCGACGAGGCTGAGGCACAGCGTATGTATGATGAGAAGAGTCGCATTTTCCATAGTCTCCCTGAGGCACCACTCATGCCAGGTATCCTCGACCTCATGCAGCAGATACATGCTGCAGGCATCCAATGCGGCATCGTTACAGGCAGTGGACAGTTGCCACTGATAGAGCGTCTTAAAAGGGATTTCGGTGCTTTCGTCGATGAAAAACACATCACTACTGCCTATGATGTGAAGCGTGGAAAGCCAGCGCCCGATCCCTATCTGACGGGACTCCAGAAAGCAGGCGGACTTCAACCCAACGAGGCTATTGTCATAGAGAATGCGCCACTTGGCGTGCGCGCTGGACACGCAGCCCATATCTTTACCATAGCTGTCAACACGGGACCATTGGCTAACGAAGAACTCTTAGGTGCTGGTGCCGACCTCATCTTCCCAACGATGGTAGAACTCAGTAGCTGTTGGCAGAAACTGGTTCCAGCCCTTTAATCACACGCCGTCTTCGTCGGTAACCTTATTCTCCTGAGGCTGTTGCTCCTGGGTGCTGTTGGTATCCATCTGATCATCCCGTTTGATGCTCACAGTGCCAAAATTGCTGACAGTCACCACCAAGGGGATATATTCATCAGTCTGGGGATGGCTCACACTACCGGCAAACACCAGATTGTTACCATCAACCTTATCAAACACCAGACCTTCTAGGATACCTGTCTGCCGATAATCATCGTCAAGCTGGGCATCAAAGTTTGCCTTCGTAAACACCTTCTTGAAGAACACGCTACCGTCGGCACGGATAATGCGAAGCGTAATACGATTATCCACAAACTTCTGTCCTGTCTCATCCTGCACCATGCGCAGACTGTCATCAGCCTGGCGGTTGATAATCACCTGATAGCCCTTGGTGAGCCACTCCACATCCTGCTTCTGATCGTAGGGCTGCATGCGGACAGGTGCCTTCGGCTTCTCTTTCTCAATAGTGGGGACGATGATATTCTGACTCTCTTTCTTCTTACCACAGCTAATGGCCAGAACAGCTATCAGCAGGGCAGCAAGCAGTTGTATTTTCTTCATTGCGTTGTTTATTTTTCGGCAAAGATACGAAGTTTTTCCGAAAATCAATATTTTTTTTCAGCTAATTGCGTTTTTTTTACTATCTTTGCCAGCAAAATACAAACGAACCGTCAAAAATTTCTTTATGCAGGCTAAGAAATACCTTATTATAATAATGATAGCTGCGGTTGTGGGCATCGTACTTCTGATGTGCAACAGCCGTCAGGATCATTCCGAGGTCACACAGCCCATTTCCACCATACAGGGCATCGATACGGTGCCCCTGCTCATCACGCAAGTCCAGAAATGCGCTAAGCTTTACACTGCAGAATACCGTGTCCACAAGATAGTGACCCACGACGATGTGGTACGCCTGAAAGGCACCTTACTCAAACGTACCTTCGATGTCAAAATGCCCATCGGTGATCGCAAGGTAGCAATCCCCATTGATGCGAAGCTCAAGGCCTATATCGACTTCAGCTCTTTCTCCGAAGAGAACATCGAGCGTCAGGGCAAGAAGATCACCATCATCCTGCCCGACCCTCAGGTGACGATGACAAGTTCTAAGATCGACCAGAAGAACGTGAAGGAATATGTGTCCCTGACACGCGCCCATTTCAGTGATGCCGAGTTGGCTAACTACCAGAAGCAGGGGCGTGAGGCTATCATAGCTGATATCAGCAAGATGGGAATCATCGAGACTGCGCAGGCCAATGCCGCGAAAGTGCTGGTGCCCATGCTTGCGGAGCTGGGCTACGACGAAGCCGATATCACCATCGCATTCCGCAAGCAGTACGAACCTAACGACATCATGAAACTATTGCGATATGAAGATTAGCACCTATATCAAAATAATCATTGCCATCCTGGCTGCCGTCCTGCTATTGGCAGGTTTCTTCTGGGTGCGCGACCTCACCAAAGACGATCACTTCACGCTTGGCAGTGATACCCAGATCAATGTCACACCTACACAGATCATGAGCATCAAGGCCATTGGCGAATGGGAGTTTCTCGCCGTCAATGCCGAAGAACTGGTTGATACCGTCCGTAAGGGTTTCTTCTCCGACGACGAACTCGTCCGCATCTATTACGGCACCCTGCGCCTTGGTATTGACATGAGCCAGTTGGAGCCGGAATGGATAGAAGCCAGTGGCGACTCTGTAATGCTAATGCTACCAAAGGTTGGTCTGCTGGATACCGACTTTATCGACGAGGCCCGCACCAAACCGTTCTTCGAGAGTGGCAGGTGGAGTGCAGAGGCTAAGGAGGCGATGTATAAGAAGGCTTATCGCCAGATGAAAGCACACTGTCTGACCAAGGAGAATCTTCAGGCAGCTCAGGCCAACGGCGAGGAACAGATGCGAAACATGATGCGATCAATGGGCTATAAAAATATCAAGATAACATGGAAGAACTAAATAACATTCTGAGTGAAGTGAGCGGTTTCCTCTGGGGGTGGCCGATGATTATCCTGCTTTTAGGTACTCATCTCTATCTCACCATTCTCCTGCGCTTTCCACAGCGTTATATCTTCAAGGCGATCCGCCTGTCAGTGCGGAAGGATCCCCAAGGTATTGGCGACGTGTCGCAGTTCGGTTCCTTAGCTACCGCCTTAGCCGCCACCATCGGCACGGGTAACATCATCGGTGTGGCTACAGCCATCGCCTTAGGAGGCCCTGGTGCTGTATTCTGGTGCTGGCTCACAGGTGTGTTTGGTATCTCCACAAAATATGCTGAAGGGCTATTAGCTATCAAATACCGAATCCAAGGTGCCGACGGCAGAATGCTCGGCGGTCCGATGTACGCCCTGGAGCGTGGTCTCGGCTGGAAGTGGATGGCTGTGCTCTTCGCACTATTCACGGCATTTGCTGCATTAGGTATTGGCAACACTGTACAGGCTAATGCCATTGCGACGGTTGTCCACGAGTCCTACGGCATCTCACCTTATTTCTCAGGCACCGTTGTCTGTCTGCTCGCAGGAGCTGTTATCTTAGGTGGCGTCAGGAGCATCGCCCGTGTGTGTAGCATGCTCGTGCCCTTCATGGCTTGTTTCTATATTCTCGGTTGCATCTATATCCTTTTCGTCAATGCCGACTACCTCTGGCCTGCCTTAAAGCTGATTTGTGAGGCAGCCTTTACGCCAGAGGCGGCAGGTGGCGGTTTTGTGGGTTCCACGGTGATGATGGCAGCCCGTTTCGGTATTGCCCGTGGTCTGTTCTCCAATGAGAGTGGTATGGGTTCCGCACCCATCGTAGCTGCAGCAGCCCAGACGCGTAATCCCGTGCGTCAGGCCCTCGTATCCTCCAGCGCCACGTTCTGGGACACAGTAGTCATCTGCGCCCTCACTGGTCTGGTGATTGTCAGTTCCGTGATTGCCTACCCTGACATCGACTTCTCCAACGGCGCCACCCTCACCAAGGATGCCTTCTCAAAGATTCCCTTCGTGGGGCGCCCGCTGCTGACGTTCGGACTCATCACGTTTGCCTTCTCCACCATCCTTGGCTGGTGCTATTATGGTGAACGTGCGGTAGAGTATCTCAAAGGCAGGCGCTGGGTGATTGGCTATCGTGTATTATTCATCGCAGCCCTGTTTATCGGCAGTGTGATCAACCTTGCTCTGGTATGGAACCTCGCCGACTGTATGAACGCCTTGATGACCATACCTAACCTGCTGTCACTGCTCTTCCTCAGTGGTGTCCTGATTCACGAGACACGCAAATATCTTTGGAGAAAACGTCTGGACAAAGAAGAATGATTATCTGATGGGTACGATAAACTCCATACGCGTACCATTCTTATAAGTATCGTCATAATGCAGCAGACCGCCCAACTTTGAAGCCAGTCGCTGCAGCACACTGAGGTCGATCTCCGTCTCGTCAGCCACACCGTCGGGATTGTTATACCACGAGAACAAGGCATTCTCACGTCCCTCCGGAATACCACCACCCGTATCCTGCACGATAAAGGTCAGGCTGCTGGTATTTTCATTGTATCGGCAACTGACCGTTATCTCGCCCTGCTTCGTAAACCTACAGGCTAGCAGCACCAGCTTGTTGAGCACCAGTTCCACCACATGGCGGTCGGCAGATACAAACACGCTCTGTCCCGCATCCTGACGGAAGCTCATCTTCACACCCTCCGGCACATTATGGAAATTAGCATCGATACAGCGCTCACACAGACGGTTCGGACTGAAGCGCTCGTCCTGAAGCTTATGTCCGCCTTTCCCGTCATTAGAATAGATCTCCACCTCATCCAGGAGCGTAGCCATCAAACTCGCGTGATAACTGATTTGGTCAGCCAGATGTTTTTTCTCCTCTTTCGAGAGATACAGGTCCTTGTTGCTCATCATGTCTGCCAACCTCACTAAAGAGTTCAGCGGGTCACGCGTCTCGTAGATGATCGCCTTGATAAAATGCGATTTCACCTTATCCGACTTGTATAGCTTCACCACTTTTGCCCGTTGCTGCATGATAACCCACAGCAAAACCAGACATATCATCACCAGGAAAATGACTACAACCACCATAAGATTAATTTCTAAGTTTACATTATTTTCTTCACTTCAACAATCTCAAGCACGCGGTGACTCACTCTAAAGCGCACGTCCTTGTCCAAATAAGGCATCCCGTAGATGCGTTCAGGGTCATCCTGATACTGCGGTCTCGGATCCTGTGCCAGCGTGGCCTTCAGGGCTGACAGTTCCTCCTCCGAGAACAGCTGCGCCCACTCATCTGCCACTCTTACCTCCAACGGCTCCCATGCCGTCTGATCCACAAATCCGCTCCTTGCTTCAGGATGAGCATCGGCATAAGCCACATACGGCTTCACATCAAAGATGGGTGTACCGTCCATCAGGTCAGCTCCCTTCACATGAATCACCGGACCCCATGTCGGATGCATCTCCACATGATCCAGCTCCACACACGAGAGTCCTAGTCTGTTAGGTCTGAACGGTGAGCGGGTGGCAAACACGCCCATCCGCTTGTTCCCTCCTAACCGGGGCGGTCTGACGGTCAGGCTGTGCCCCTCTGTCCGGTTCGCTGAGAAGCACCATATCAGCCAGAGAAAATCAAATTCCTCCAGTCCTCTCACGGCTTCCGCCTGTCTGTATGCAGGTTCAAAGACAATATATCCCGTCAGCTCACTGACGAGCCCACTCTGCCTCGGTATGCCGAATTTCGACTTTAATGGCGAATGAAAGAAACCTATCGGATTTACCTCCATCTTGGGTGCGAATTTACGATTTTATTGTCAAAAAACAAAATTATTTCCTATTTTTTTTGGTTATTACCATTAATTTCGTATTTTTGCAGCTAGATAATCAAACTAAAACTGATATTATATATAATGAAGATAAAAACCTACCTTTTGGCACTTGCCCTGTTGTTTTTGGGCTGCAGCAGCATGATGGCACAAGCTGTTGACTACTCCAACGACAAAGCTTACCAAACGCTCTACGACGCCATGCATCGTACTTTCAATGCAGGCGACACCACCAAGTTTTTCCCAGCCATCAAGGCCCTACAGCAATACCTGCTCGATAAAAAAGACCTTCACGGCTACTACACGCAGCGCTGCAACGAGATCGTGTTCCAGATGAACCAGAAGAAGATCTACGAGGCCTACAAGCTGGCAAGAGAGCTCTCCAAGGAGTTGCACGACAAGAATATTGAGCGGGAGATGTATATGGCCTTTAACATGCTAGGTCATATCAACCACTACTGCGGCAACAATCAGGAAGCAAAGGAGAACTGGTTCGAGGTACTCCGGTTGCAGGAGCAATATGGCTACTATGACAGCATGCCCACCATCTATATGAACATTGTCAATGTAGCTCTCGACGATAGTCCGGAAGAGGCAGACTCATTGCTGGAACTGGCAAAGGCCATCTCTCTGAAGCACTGTCCTGAGCGCGTGTTTGATATCGAGACCCGCCACACGCTGAGCTATTTCTACCGTGGCGAAATGGACAAGTTCCGTGAAGGCTATGAGGCCTACAAGAAAGGCGTAGCCGAAGGCAAGACATCCGTCCATGGGCGCGAACTCGAGATCTACCACGAGTCACTGCTTGGAAATACCGACAAAGCCGTTGAGATGGCCCGCAGGGATCTGGCCGACGAAGGTCTCGATGCCATCCCCCTCATCTACGAGAAAGCTGGCCGCTGGGAAGAAGCCTACAAGGCTTTGAAGAAAGAAACGGAAGCCAGCGACTCCATTGAGAATGTGGTGCTCGCCAACAGCATGATGGGTATCGGCGACGAGATGCGCGTCTATGAGGCTGAGCGCGAAGTCACCCGCACCTGGTTCCTCCTCATGGCAGCTGTCATCCTGTTCCTCACACTGCTGGCAGCCGCTCTTTTCTACATCATGCAGTCGCGCCGTCGTCACCTCACACAACTCAAGAAAGCCTATGCGCAGGCCCTTGAGTCCGACAAGATGAAGACCGCCTTCATCCAGAATATCAGTCATGAGGTACGCACCCCGCTCAACATCATCAGCGGCTTCTCACAGGTGATTGCCGATCCCGAACTCGATGCCGGTATAGAGGAGCGCCGCGAGATAGCACAAATGACGCAGAAGAATGCACGTCTCATCACCTCACTCATCGACGAGATGCTGCTCGTCTCTCTCAACGAGAGCAAAGAAAAAGCCGTGAAAGAGAATCCTGTAGAGATCAACGACCTGATACGCGATCTGCTGCAGGAGGCAGAGGCCAACCTCTCGCCGCAAACCAAGATCAACTTCGAGAGTGAGCTGCCTAACGACTTCACCATTCTCTCCAACGAGTATATGCTGAGGATCATTATCAATGCCCTCATCGACAATGCGGAGAAGAACACCCCTGAAGGCAGCATCACTGTAAAAGCCAGCAAGCCCTCCGACAACGAGATCACCCTCACCGTCGAAGATACAGGCTGTGGCATCCCTGCCGACGAAGCCGAACATATCTTCGAGCGCTTCGTGAAGCTCGACACCTTCAAGGAAGGCATCGGACTGGGACTGCCCCTCTGCCGCATGCTTCTCGAGAAACTGGGTGGCACCATCAACCTCGATACCACCTATACCAAAGGTGCCCGTTTTATCGTCAAATTAACTGTTTAATAATTATGATACAGAAAATCTTTACGACAGCCATCGCCTGTCTGGTGGCATTCAGCTGCTACGCACAACGACAAACCGATGAGTTCACCACCAAGAGTGGCAAGAAAGTACGCTTCACATGCATCAAGCATGCCAGCATCCAAATCAGTTACGACGGTTTGGAGATACAAGTCGATCCTGTTGGCATGGGCATGAAGCCTGAGACCGACTACAGCCAGTTTCCAAAGGCCAACATCATCCTGGTCACACATGAACACCACGACCACTTCGATCATGCCGCCATCCAGCTGTTGCGAGGCTCAGGCACCACCATCTATACCAACCCCGCTGTTCACACCCAGCTTGGCAGTAGCCGTGTCATGAAGAACGGCGACAAGGTACATTACTCCGACAACATCACCATCGAGGCAGTACCAGCCTACAACACCACCCCTGGGCGCGAACAGTTCCATCCCAAGGGGCGCGACAATGGCTATGTGCTCACCCTCGAAGACCTGCGTATCTACATCGCCGGCGACACGGAGGATATCCCCGAGATGGCGAACCTGAAGGATATCGACATCGCCTTCCTGCCATGCAACCAGCCTTACACGATGACCATCGACCAGGCTGTCAACGCAGCGAAGATCATCAGGCCAAAGGTGCTCTTCCCCTATCACTACAACGACACCCCTGTGAACAAGATCACGTTGCAGCTCTACAAAGAAGGTATCAGGGTACTAGTCCGCAATTACCAATAAAAACGAAGGCTCGCCGATCGGCAAAATGGCTACGGATAACGAAAAAGAGCCTTCGGAGGGAGAAAATGCGCCCTCAAAGCAACGGGAAACGGCTCCAGGCATGAGCTTTTGCGAGTCCTGAAAACTGTTGAAAAACAGGGTGTTAAGTCTGGCAATTGTTACTATACCAGACCGCAAATTTTTCCTCCTATGGTAGCAAAAACGCCCTCGGAAGCATGACAATCATGACAAATGACAGTGTCATATTCCGAGAGGCTACTTTGACTAAAAATTCAAGAATAATTTCATTATTATATATAATATATATATATTATATAATAATGTTTCAATTAGCAAAATTCTAGAAATCCACTCTACCTCTCAGATTCAGCTGTCATTTGTCATAATTGTCATGTGTCACGATTTGCTTGAGGGGGAGAGTTTACTTTCTTCTGAGGAACACCACCACCAGAGCGATGAGCAGGAGGGCAATGACGATGCCGGCTGCGATGAGCAGTTGGGTAAGGCGCTGCTCGGCTGCAGCCTTGTTCTTCGCGATGACGGTGAGGACGGAATTAAACTGATAGGCTCGCATATTGGGGATAAAGGTTTCGTTGCAAGCCTTGGAGAACTCCATATAGCGGGTGGAACGATCAAGGTCGCCATCGTTGGCCAGATACTCTGCCAGGAAGAGCAGCGAGGCCTGATCCATGATGCCGGAACGGATGTCGTCAAGGGCAGAACGGCCTAGCCAGTAGCACGTCATCTTGTAGTTGTTCAGATGATGAAACACCTGTGAACGGTAGAAGCTTGCAAAGGCACTCTCATGGGTGCCGTTCTTAACGGATTTAATCCACTTGTTGTTGACGGTTAGGGCATCCTGGAAATGGCGCTGGGCACAGAGGATGTCCATCTTCAGGTGGAGCCACTCCTCGCTGCCTTCGTCGGCCACCATCATCACGGAATCACGGTAGAGATCCTGCTGGTCAAGATAGCTGCGATGCATGCCATTGCGCTGCGTGTAGGATGCCAGCTCGCCATAGAGATGCATCCATGCCTTGTAATACTCCACGAGACCTTTCTTGTCGAGGGCAGTCCTTCGGACAAGCTGGAGCTGCTCCAGCGACTCTGCCTCCATATCGGTGTTGGAGCACTGGGAGGCAAGCATGGAGCGATAACGTCCTGCGAGGTCAGGTCGGCGGAGCGAATCGGACAGTTCAACGCACTGTTCGATATAATGCAGGGCAGAGTCGTTTCTGTAGTAGCGGTAGAGCTGGTAGAGCTGTTCTGACATCTGGACACGCTTCTCAGGACTATCTGCCTTCCGCAAACTGTCACGAGTGGCTGCGATCTGACGTTCACGGTCAGCCACATACTTTGTTGACATACCGATGGCCTCGTCGAGCTCTTCGTAGAGGGCTTCCAGATCGATTGACTCTTCACTCAATGTGGGGCTCTGGGCTTGTGCCTGAAGGGCAAAGAGAGCAAATGATAGTAGTATATATAGACTTTTCATCTTGGTTATGGTTTTATTTGTTATTACTTACATACTTTCCTTTCAAGTCGGGTGGCGGTTGCTTCTGACTTCGACGAGAGCTTGCCTTTGAGATAGGTCTCGATGATCAGGCCTGCCATCGGAGCTGCCAGATCGGCACCAAAGCCGCCATGCTCTACATAGACACAGATGGCAATCTTGGGATTGTTCATCGGGGCAAAGGCGATGAATGCCGAGTGATCCTCTCCAGGGTTCTCTATGGTGCCCGTCTTGCCACAGACGGGATAGGTGGTCTTGATGCTGGTGGCGGTGCCATGCTCTACGGCGAGACGCATGCCTTCCACGACAGGAGCGTAGGCTTCGGGAGCCACCTTGGTCTGACGCTTCGTGAGATAACGCTGGTTCTTGGTGTCCTGATGGATATGAGGCACGTAATACCACCCTCGGTTGGCGATGGTGACGGCGAGATTGCAGAGCTGCAGGGGGGTGCAGGTGACATCACCCTGTCCCATGCCTGCCCACCAGATAGTCTTACCATCCCAGCCGTCCTTATAACGGCGGTTCAGATAGTCGGCACCTGCCAGCAGACCGCCTTGTTCACCCGGGATATCGATGTGCATCGGACCGCCCAAGCCCATCGACTGCATGTAGGAGCGCCAGGTGGTGATTGCCTCATCACGCGAGGCATACATAAAGTCGTCGTTGATCATCGAGGCGAATGTCATGAGGAACCAGGTGTTACACGACTGCGCCAGTGCCTCTTTCAGATCGAGGGGCGAGCGGTGCTTGTGACAGCCCACCTTGATATTCCCGTCGGTGATGCCCGACTGGCACTCCACGGTGGTGGCGGGGGTGATGATACCTTCAGAGAGCAAGGTGAGCGCCTGCGCTGTCTTGAAGGTGGAACCAGGGGCATTTGGCTTGCCGATGGCCTGGCGCACATCACTGCCATTGGGCGTGTTGGTGGCCAGACAGAGGATCTCGCCATTGGCGGGATTGATAGCCACGATACTGCCCGTCTTATGCTGCAGCAGTCGTTCGCCGAGCTGTTGCAGCATAGGACGCAGGGTAAGTGGTCCGTCGGCAGGCAGGGCTTGCGAGAAGAGGCGAACTGCCATCAGCAGGCCTGCCAGGGTAAGGATATGTCTGTTTGTCATCATGACGCTGAAGAAAAAATCCTCCGCTGTTGGGCGAAGGATTATTGATTTGTTAACCCAGATACTTCATCAGGATGCGGGCATGACCGCTATCGTGGAGCTTCAGGATGCTCTTCTCACGGATCTGGCGTACACGCTCACGGGTAAGGCCCATCTCGGCACCGATCTCCTCAAGTCCGCGCTCCTGACATCCGATGCCGAAGCACTCACGTACGATCTTCAGCTCACGGTCTTTCAGGACGCTGCGGAGCACATTCTCGAGATCTGAGGTGAGCGATTCGTAATCTACCTGCTTGTCGGTACGTGTGTCATCACCAGAACTGAGCATGTCGGCCATCGAGTTGTCGTCGTCCTCACCAAAGGGGGCGTCGATACTCATGTGGTGACTGTCGGCCTTTGCGGTCTGCTCAATCTTTGCCTCGTCGATCTGTGTGAGTTCTGCCAACTCGGTGACTGACGGACGGCGCTGATGGATCTGCTCGAAACGGTTGATCTCCTGATTAATCTTGCTCAGGGCTCCACTCTGGTTCAGCGGCAGGCGCACGATACGGCTCTGCTCTGCGATGGCCTGCAGGATGCTCTGGCGAATCCACCATACGGCATAGGAGATGAATTTGAAACCACGTGTCTCATCGAATTTCTCAGCTGCCTTTACCAGTCCGATGTTTCCTTCGTCGATCAGGTCGGTCAGCGTCAGACCCTGATGCTGATACTGCTTGGCTACAGAGACGACAAAGCGGAGGTTGGCTGTCACCAGACGTTCCTTTGCTCTTTCGCCCTCAGGACCGCCCTTACGGATGGCCTGCGCCAGCTCGATCTCCTCATCAATAGTCACAAGGGGTTGACGACCAATCTCTACGAGGTATTTGTCAAGTGCCTCACTCGATCGATTGGTAATGCTCTTTTGAATCTTTAATTGCCTCATATTTGTCTTGTTATGCTGAAAAAGCGTGCAAAAGTACAAAAAAAAGCGATACGTTGCAACCTCAACAGCATATATTTAATATAATTTAACCGAGAATCAGGATGAGCAAGTCGCGGGCAAGGCCTTTATGGAAGAGTTCCACACGGCGGGAGAACGGAGCTGCGAAATCAAAGGGGCGGCTGGCTCTTCCTCTGTAGCGGTTGATCTTCACCTTGCAGACACTCGTTCCGTTGGCATCAAACACCTCGAGTGTGCCGGTAATCATGATACCGCCGTCGCGTCGGTTCCAGCTCCAAGTGGCTGCGCCTGCGTTACCAGTGTCGATATAGTCGGCCTTGACCTTGATGTTGTAATCTGCAGGACCATCCTCGATGAGCTTGACGCATTTCTTCTTCTCATCGTTCCAGCGATCGATGAAGGTCTCCTTACCCTCTTCCTTATATTTACTCCACTTGCGGAAGGCTTTATCGTCGTTCTTTTCCAAAAATTCCAACAGCGTCTCATTGCTGATATTCATTGCTGTCAGATCGCCAACTTTCGCATGATCGTAATCAAACTCAACGGTACCAGTCTTTCCTTTCTGTTTCAGAACCTGGATGGTGCCTTCGGTTACTACAAGTGAGGGTTCTTCTTCCTGTGCCTGCACTGTCAGGGAACCGCAGAGAAGGATGGCGGTCAGCATCCACAGATAACATTTCTTCATTTATCTTTACATTACTAATATTAATAATATCAATTGCATCTCAACTATTCTGCATGCTTGGTGATGGTCTGCAGTGCTTTGTCGCCTGGTTTGAAGAGCAGACCTGTGCAGGTGGTGGAATCGGCACAATAAGCCTTCAGCTCAACGGCGTTCCAGTCGATCTCGTCAGTGCGCTGTGCGAGGGGCACATGAGGAATCAGCGAGCCGTCGCGAACCAGGATGACGGCAGGGATCTTACCAACTGTAATCGTCTGATAACCGCCTTCATAGACCTTACCATCCTGATAGTCGATCCACTTACCCTTAGGCAGATAGACAGTACGGCTGTTGCCAGACTCCATCAGCGGAGCTACGAGGATTTGGGAACCAAACATATACTCATCCTCGACGAGCCAAGCACCAGGATCCTGCGGGAACTCCACGAGCAGGGCTCGTACCATCGGCAGACCGCGCTCTGAACAATCCTTTGCCTGTGCATAGACGTAAGGCATGAGCTTGTATTTCATCTCTGCACAATCGCGGAAAGCCTCTGTGAACGACTCAGAGATGAGCCAGGGCTCCGTAGGAGGTGCGCCGTGGGCACGTGTGTGAGAGCTGAGGAAGCCGAATGGCAACCAACGGCGATAGATGTCCTCTGGCGAAGCGGTAACGAAACCACCCATATCATGACTCCAGAAAGAGAAGCCGCTGAGTCCGAAGGAGAGTCCGCCTCGCAGATCACCCATCATACCTGTATTCGTGGTAGCGGCATCACCGCCCCAGTGAAGGGCATAACGCTGAGAGCCAGCCCAAGCAGAACGTGCCCAGATGATGCCCTCGCCAGGATGATTACGCTCTACGACCTCCCAAAGGGCTTTGTTATAGCGCAAGGGATAGAGGTTATGTTCATAGAGTCCGCCCTTACCGCTATGGTAGAAGCCATTGTAAGGTGCAGCCTCACCAAAGTCGCACTTGATGGTAGAGACACCCTGTTTCAGCAGGCCTTCGATCTTCTGCTGGTACCAGCTGACAGTCTCAGGATTAGAGAAGTCGAGAACGGCATCCTCGACAGGCATGCCACCTGCGGCATTTACCACATGCATGCCCTTCGCGATGATCTCAGGGAAGAAGCGGTTCTTGGGGGTGAAGTATGGCAGCTGCCACAGACAGGTGTGGAAGCCATCCTTAGACAGCTGTTTCAGCATCTTCACAGGATCCTTGAAACGATCCTTGGCAAACTGATAGTCACACTGCCAATCGACACCAAACCAACCAGTATCGAAGTGGATTACGTCGCTGGGGATTCTGTTGGCACGCAACTGACGGGCTATCTCAAGACCCTCCTCCTGAGAGAAGTAGGTGATGCGGCTCATCCAGGTGCCGAAGCTCCAGAGAGGCAGCATAGGTGACTTACCCGTGATATTGGTATATTCGTTGAGGATATCCTTCGGCTCTCCAAGGAAGAGGAAGAAGTCCATCTGTTCATCAGCCATAAACAGACGATTGGTACCGATATAGGAGGCACCGAAGTCGCAGGTGACAGGTGCTGAGGTATGCATGAACACGCCATAGCCTCGGTTGGAGAAGAAGAAAGGCACTGGCTTGTACTCGCCATCGGTCTCAGGTCCCTGAGGATCAGTAACGGAGAGGTGTACCTTCTGTCCTACCTTATTCAACGAGGTGAACGACTCGCCACAGCCATAGATACGCTCACCTGGCGCCAAGGTCAGCACAGGGTTGATGGCACGTGAGTTGTCGGAGCCACGCTTGATAAATGAGAACGGCAACAACTTCACCTGTGAGGAATCATTATCGATGTTGTGACGGGTCTGCGTGAGGATCTTTCCAGCGGCATCCTTCACCACCAGTCGCCAAGGGTATTTCTGCAGTTCGATGCTGCCATAAGGCGAGGTATAGACAATCGCCTTGTCAGTCTGAGACACCTTCCATGCTACCCCACCCTGACGCTGCTTGAACTGATCACAAAACATCGGATCATCCTGTTCGTTGTTAGCAGGTTCTATCGGTGTGGTGAGCATCCGTACTCGCACCGTACGGGGGGAGATGAACTCGAGCTTGATCTTTAGGTCGGGATCGTTGACGTAAGCGGCATCGGGGAAGTCGAGCATCTGCAGACGTACGGGCCAGTAGCCATTGAGGTTGAAAGCCTGACGGGGGGTCAGACGGAAGCGCTTCCAGTTGACTGTTCCCTCACCCTTCTGGGCATCGAAGCCCGACAGGGAGTCTGCCAGAAAGTAAATGTTTGACAGGTCATAAAAATCGGTTGACACATCCTTCTGCATACCCTGCAGATACTGTATGCCAGCATTGGTCTGAATTTGAGCCACTGCGGTAAACTGTGAACAGCAGACAACGAAAAAGACAAATAACAATTTTTTCATATCTTCAAATTTTTAATTATTGAATTCAATCACATCAGACAGGAGCATTGGCGACTTAGCCGTAACGGAGCCATTGCCCTTAACCACTACCAGGCACTTGCCGAAGAAGGCTTTGCGCAGTGCTGACGGGTGAGGATTCTCGGGAGTCGCAACAAGGCGCATACGCTCCATCGAGGTCTGACAGCCGTTGTCGGTAGCTAAGATCTCACCACCCTCGCTGATGAAAGAGATCTGGTCTTCCGCCCAAGGACAGAGGTTGCCATCCTTGTCAACAACCTCAGCAGTGATAAAGGTCAGCTCCTTACCCACATAGTCCTTCGACAAGCGGATCTTGGCAGGCGCACCAGCAGTCTTGATAGTCTGCTCACAAACCACCTTACCATCCTTGCGGGATACAGCTTTCACCTCACCGGGATCAAAAATAACACGCCACATGACATGATACTGATGGGAGTCGGCCTTACGACGTACGCCCTGTGACTTTCCGTTGATGAACAGCTCCACCTCGTCGGCATTATTGTAGTAGCACCACATATCGATCTCATCACCAGGAATCCAGTTCCAGTGGGGGAAGAGATGCAGAACAGGCTTCGAGGTCCACTCGCTCTGATACATATAATAGACATCCTTGGGGAAGCCTGCCAGGTCGATGATACCGAAATAGCTGCTTCGTGCCGGGAAGCCATAGGGCGTGGGTTCGCCAATATAGTCGAAACCAGTCCAGATGTACTGTCCACCACAATAGGGTGTATGCTTCACCACATCCCAGTTCGTCTCGTGGGTAGTTGACCATGAAGCGTGCATGTTATCATACGCCGAACACATGTAGCTGGGATTGGTATATGGCAGCCACCACTCCTTAGGCGCCTTGAATACGGTATCGGATGGCATCCAATAGTTGCCACGCGTCTGCAGGGCTGACACACTCTCCGACATGATAAAGGGCTTACCTGGAAAGTTCTGAGGCACATCCTTGATCCACTGGTGATGGTAGTTGAAGCCGATGATGTCGAGGGCACCACTTCTGAAGAGGTGATTACCCGGTTCGGGTTCGTTACAGCCTGCCGTGATGGGGCGCGACGTGTCGTAACGGCGTATAATCTCAGCCAAGTGTCGTGTAAGCAGCGACTGTACGGAGAGCTCCCCTTCCTTGGCAAGTGTAGAGGCATCATGACCTGCATTCAGGATCAGGTTGGCCTGTTCGAGTGATAAGGTGTCAGCTTCAGCTGAAGACCACTGTTCAAGCACCTCGTTACCGATACTCCACATGAGGATGGAGGGGTGGTTACGATCGCGCAGCACCAAGTCGGAGAGGTCGCGCTCGTGCCACTCGTCGAAGAAACGGGCATAGTCGTTCTGTGTCTTCCTGCGGCGCCACATGTCAAACGACTCGTCCATGACGATGATACCCATCGTGTCGCACATATTCAACAGCTCAGGAGCCGGTGGGTTATGCGAAGAGCGGACACTGTTCACACCCATGGCCTTCAGCTTGGTGAGTTTACGATGCAGTGCATCCTCGCTGAGTGCAGCTCCCAGACAACCAAAGTCGTGATGCTCGCAGACACCATTGATCTTGAAGTTCTTGCCATTAAGCCAGAAGCCCGTCTTGGCATCAAACTTGAAATCACGGAATCCGGTGGTGGTCTCTACCTCATCCACCACCTTGCCATCAGCAATCAGTTGTGTACGGACTGTATAGACGTATGGATCCTCGCACGACCACTTACGGGGTTTCTTGATGTTAGCTGGCTTGCCATTGGCATCGAGCCAGATATTCTTCACAGTTACCTTCTGGCTAGTGGGATTCTCATAATCCACCTCTACCTTGCCGTTGTTCACAAACACGCCCCAGTGCTTCACATGAATCGGATGAGTCTTCGTGAGCCATACATGGCGATAGATGCCACAGCCTGAGTACCAGCGGGAATTGGGCTGGTCGGAGTTGTCAACTCTTACAGCTACGAGGTTCGTACCTGCATGGACATAGGGTGTGATGTCGTATTCGAAACTGGAATAGCCATAGGGACGGAAGCCCACCTTCTGTCCGTTCACATAGACGGTGGAGTTCATATACACACCATCGAACTCCAGGAAGAGCTTCTCATGCTTCACATCCTCGCTGTTCACTTCAAAGGTCTTTCTATACCAGCCAATGCCACCAGGCAGGGCACCACCGCCAGCGCCGCTAGGGTTCCCCACAAAGAAATCACCCTCGATAGCCCAATCGTGTGGCACGTCAAGTTGTCGCCAGAAAGAATCATGGTACTCTGGGGTTGCCATTGTCGCCGTATCGGCGAGGATAAAACGCCACCCCCTGTCAAAGCACTGCCGCTCACGTGCCTGTGTGGAGAGGCCCACACAGAACAATGCGGCTAGTAAGAACGTTTTTCTTATCATCTTATTATTTGGTTAGTTATTGGGATTCTGAGTTTCCTAGATGTCTCGCTCTATATAGGTGAAGGTCGTATCACCGATGGAGAACTTCATATTATGGAACAGCGAACGACTATGTCCTGGATAAAGCGGCTTCCCATCTATCATCACACCATCTTCGAGTGCTGTCAGACTTATGCCTCTCACTGTCTGCCGGAGGTTCGCATGGACAGGTGCCACCTGTCCCTTGACATCCCATGTCATCTGCAACAAGCAGTCTATGGACTTTCCGATGGTAACCACCTCGTCTGGATTGTTAATGAACCACTTATAAAGGGCGATATCCGTCTCCTTCACAGCACCTTTCACATTCAGGAAATAATGGTCGGATATTGGTGCCAGCTGTGCTATTGCCAGACCTACGCCTACACTATAAAACATACAGCTGAACAGCATGAGCACACGGATATCCATCTGCAAGACACCCCTGAAGAATACCGTCCACGCATAGACAGAGATGACACCCAAGATAATGCCTATCAGGAGAAGATATTTACGAAGATGATACTTCGATTCGAAAGTCGAGGCAAAGGCTATTAGCAAAGCCATGACAGACCACGGAATCCAATCGAAAAAGATTAGCATTGTGTTCACGTTGAAAGCTATAATCAAGGACTCTGTCACCATGAATACGAAGTACGCCAACAAACCTACGACTAAGCCACGCAGGAAGAAATCGAGGAAACGCTTGGGGTACAACCGACGTCCTGCCGCCAGAAATGAGAATACAATGGTAAGGCAGAAGCCAAGGCACAAGCCAAACATGGGCTCATAACCCCTATTATCGGCATGACCATTGAAGACAGCAAACGAATCGACCTCAGGCAGCTGTGATGTTGTCATCCTCGCAACCAGTGTAGGTACGTCGTTATCATACTCTAATACCAGCACCACATACAGGAACCACGCTACCAAGGCTGCCGCGATAGCCATGACGATCCACTTCAGATGGTAGAGTGCATTCTTATGATCGAACAGGTTCTGATGATTGTAGTAATGCGAGCCGTTCTGGCAGTGCCATCCGTATTCCGGACAGTGATAACCGTTCTCATCCCAACAACTCTTATGCATGACGTGCTCACACTTCACCACGACATCATCGCCAGGGTTGAAGGGGGCTTTACAGTAATAGCAGGACTCAGATACTGCAATATTACCCACACTCATGTTGCCGGGGATGTATTTCACCACATACTTCTTCTTGAATAACTCATAATGGATATAGGGAATCAAGAACTGGAAGATAAGATAGACAAGCAGGATAACAAGCATCACAAGACCGATACCCTGGAAGAACATGGCGATATTGGTATAACCATTCACAATGACCGGGTTATAGGGATCACCCAAAAAAATGGCAGTAGAGGCTTTTCCCAGAAGATGCCCATCTTCCTTGTCAAACAGTTCAATAACCATGACATGGGAAACGCCACTATACACCTTACCATCAGGGTTCTCGAAGTCGAACTCATTGGCAATGATGTTCTCAACTTTCATTCCCATGACGTTCTCTTTCAGATCGGCCCATGAGAATTTTTCCTCATAGATTCCACCGTAATTCTTTGAGAGCACCTTCATCACATTCACTGCCGGATCGTCAGAGGGAGCATTCTCTTGACCACCAAAACGGACAGCACTGATAGAAAGGAAATTGGAGGATAGCAAGGAGTCGGGCTTTATCAGTGCCTCCTGCAAAGCAAAGTGATCAGGATCGATAGGTTCGTCGTTGTCGCCATATACCCGTTCGTCAGAGAACACCGCCATCACCACTTTCCTGGCATTCACCCAAGGGCCGGCATGATCCTCTATCTCCTTTTTCTTCAGCATGATAGAGCGATAGAGATACTTGTGCTGTGACTGATTAGAAACGAAGCGGCTGTTAAGCACATAGTCGGTAGCCTGCATCGTTTCGCTGACAGACATGTCAGACATAAATGCCAGATAAAGATTCGCGCCTATGACTGTTCTTATCTCACGGACAGCACTCAGCTCTTCATCCACCACTGTCTGGGGCTGGTCAAGGTCAACCAGTACCAGCATCTTCACCCTTTCTTTAGTGATCTGTTCGCCTTCGGTGTTCCTCACGTAAGTCAGGACAGGTTTACTGCTGGAGTTATTCGGTACGCCACCGATATACTCTGTTGCTTTCACCACAACTTGAGTGGTATCGGTAAAGGCATAAGGACCGATATTATTGACAGATACGAGTATCTTAAAATGTCTATAACCAGGTGTAAACTCCACCCCCATCACCTCCATTTGATCATCTCTGTTGGCTGTAGAATCGTTCTCAGCCTCTGTACTGAAGATGTCATTCAGCTCATTTTCATCGACAGAAGCACTGCCTAACAACTCATCGCAGCTTACAAAGGCCACGGCGAGGATAGCAATCAGAAATATACGATACCAATTCTTTATCATGCGCTTATTCCTTTATCTTTATATTATATCGTAGGATACTGGGTACCCTTTCCTTGTTTCTTCATCATCTCCTCCATCTTCTTCACGCTGGCAAGCTTATCCTTATATGCTTTGTATTTGTTTCTCAGCATGCTGAGAAACAGCAGGATAATAGCGACTGCAGCCAACCCTATCAGATAGTCCTTGACACGCTGGATAATAGGCTTGTACTCAAGCGCCTGCACCTTCTCAGACACACTTTTCATCACCACGAACTGCTCATCAAGGACATCCATACGGGGTTGCAACGAGGGAACCAGTTCGGTAGCAGCCTTTGCTGCGTCGTAACTGGCCTGCAGTTTTTCAAACACCAATGACTCACGTGCCTTTGCCTTTTCAAGTTGGGGAGCGAGTTTCTTCACCAGCGAGAACTGAAAAGCGCGCTTATAGAGTTTCTTATAAACGCCCACCTGACTCATGATAAACTGATCGGCTTTAGCAAAGTCTTCTACAGCCTTCACCATGTCAGCTTTGGCATCAAGTGTATCCCTGACGGATTGTTTCATCTGCTCGATGTCGGCCACCTTCTTCATCAGATCCTCATTGTTGGCAATATCCATCTGCTGAGCTTGCGTATAAGTAGTCCACATCACATCTAAGCTGTTAAAATGTTGATCGTAGGACTTCATACGCTGTTTCAGGATATCAATATAGGTTTGACTGAGGCCCAGCTTGGCATCAGGTGCCAGCGTAAAACTTCCCAGCATTTGTAACTGTGATAATTCATCCGCAAACTGAGCCAGGCGTGATTCAATCTCTAAATTCAACGCCTGCTGCTCAGCAGACAGTTCCTCTTTTCCCTCAGTCTTAGCTCCTTGATCCAACGGCACAGACTGCTCCTGCGCCATCAAAGGACCTGACAGCGTAAAGGCCCATAGAGCCAACACTATATATAGAAGCCTTCTATTCATCCTTTTGAGAGGTTACTTTTTTCTTAAGGCATGTGCTATTAAAGTAACGTTCTGCAGCACGGAAAGTAGCCAATACACGTTTCTGTTCTTCCGTAGCACCGGTACGACTACCTATCAGATCATTTCCAGCCTTGATAGCTCCCTGACCTTGAGTGATCAGGTCCTGCTGCTCTATCGGGTCAACACTTACCAGCCAGCGCGATACGGTCTGGTCAATCTGACGGGCTTTTATCATCAGTATCTTCAAATCATCAGGTGACAGGCCTCCGCCTCCCACACCCTTGGGTCCTTCCACCACAACCTTCATCGCTGCGATGGAATCCACATACTGATTATACTGATCCCATGCCGTCTGCACATCGGGACAAGGGCTCTGGACATCCTTCGGCTGGAACTGATTCTGAACAGTAGCTTTCATCTCATCGAAAATCTTTTTCGACTCCTGAGATGCAACTATACCTGTACCATATTTATTTTTCAAAGAGGTATAGCTCTGAGTTACGCTCTCCAAGGCTTTCTGGGCACCCTCAACCTCTGTTTCCAAACCGAAACAAGGATTACGCTCAATCGTGATCTGATATTGCTGATTCAGATCTCTGCCAAACGGTATATCATAACGATTGTATTTCTTCTTCTCTGTCTTGTCGATCAGGAACACATCGCGGAGCGTGACACTCACCTGTGTCCGCTTATTCATGACATCGAATGTCTGAGCAATGAAGTCATTCTCCATCTTATATTCGATAGGAGCAGGCTGCAGTCCATCATAATCGATCCACCGATGGAAGATAAACTCTTTCCGCGGCTGAGGGATGGAAGCCTTGACAAGCTTTGTGACATAATACTTGTCGGCAGGATCAAATGCTACGACATAAGGAAGCTTAGCAGGACGAAGCTTACGCCTCTTGATTAATGGCTTGAAATGCACATTATCCCAGAACACAAACAGTGACCGATAGGAAATAAGGGTCACAGTGAGGGTGTTGGCATCCTCATTGAATACGAACTTTACCATCAGATCCATATCCTTACTGTCTGGTTTCAAGGATATATGATCGGTATAGGACTTTCCCTGCGCTACGGTGATAGTCCGAACAGTCTGTGCCTGAATGCCAAACATCCAGAAACTGACTGCCAGCAGGAGTATCAATCTATGTTTTATCTTCATCATGCTTTTATGATTGCTCAAAATAAATCCATTCTTTAGGCTCGCCTTGACGCGTAACCCATGCTGCTACTTTCAAATCCTCAGGATAAGGAGCCTCTATCAGCGCATGATAGGTATCATAACGCAGATAGGATGCCACCCGCAGAACGCCCCACAACAAGTCGGTATAGGTATCTGTCATATTCAGACAAACCCGTCCGGCAAAGTCGCCGAAATATCGGATATTCGGATGCCATGGGTGCGCTATCGCCTGTCCTTTGGCGTTGTAAGTGAGGAAATGCAACGATGGCGGTGCATCCACACAGGGATAGTTATGGGGCAGTTCGATCATCATCTGAAAGCTGGTGGCATAGAGGGGTTTGTTCTCAACCCCAGGCTCATTTAAAGCCTCCTCATTAGTGACACCACAGATGCTACGCAGATGATAGGTGACGAGATAAGCTGTAGGCAACCCGTCGGTATTGCGACGTGTCACCTGACAGGAGATGTCCTGACGATCTGCCAGTCCGTTCTCCAGTTGCTGCCACTCATACCACAGACGACGATTACGTCCGTGAAGGCCAGTGGCATCGAATGCCTGTATCTCGCGCTCCATCATACAGCTCTCATACTTCTCTCATCCTGGAATAGGATCCGGCACCAAATATACCAGATCACCATTCTTTACATTATAGTCAGCCAGTTTCTGGTCCTCACGTCCGATACGAGGACGCATGACTCTAATCTCATGCACCTGAGGATCTTCCTTTCCAAAGAAATAGTCCAGTGGTGCACCCGTCTGATCAATCGACGGGAAATCAAAAATCAGACGTCCATCTTCTCCGATGGCGTGACGCAGGTTGTCCATCAGCGTACCGAGGGGGGCATCAGGATTCACAACCTTGAAACGGACGGTCTTATTCTTGTAAGAGATGTCCAAAAAGAAATCTTCCATATTATACTATTTATTACTTTTCACTTTTTTCTATCGTAATGGTTACCTGTATAGGATATATGTTCGTACTCCTAACACTCATCATGGCCTGCATCAGCATCTCTGCCTGAGGAATCTTCTCTTCGAAACCACGACGGATAAACGAGTTCTCATTCAACACGATCTCAACGAGTATCTCAAAGCCGGCCTCCCAGCGGTCTTGTTGCTGACGGTGACTAACCGTTATGCTCTTCACCATCTGGCGGGTGATGCCATAACGCGTCATCAACTCCGTATAACAGAACAATTTCATGTCGGCAGGTGTCACCAACCTATCGTTGGTAATCATATAATAACGCGACAGACTGGCCTCTTCCAACTCGTCTCGCACCTCATCGCTACCTGGCATCGGTGTAGCAATCAGTTGCACTGATGCATTGTTGAAACCTGCTGGCGGCTGGAAGGTGCTGCTATCGGAGAGCTGACCATTGACAGCAGAGCCTAAAGTAGTGACGTAAGTCAGGGAGAGGGATACATCATTGCGGAAGTCTGACGCGCGGGGATTCAGCATCAGATAGACGCCGGGGATACGCTCTTCGGCATTGGCGCGAGCAGCATCACGCATACGGGTCAGTGTCTCTATCAGACTATAGATGACCTTATCGTTTGCCTCCTCACGCAATGATAGGAAGGCATAGAAGTCTGTATAGTAACGGCTGATAAGGGTATTCAACAATATTACCAGACGACCTCGATTGAAACGGTCGGCACTCATCTTTCGCACTTCCACAGGGAACTGACGAAAGATCTGGTCGGTTGAAGGGCGTAGCATATGCAAGAACTGTTGACTGGCACTACCCAACTCGGTTCCAAGACTCTGGTAGCCTGCCACACGAACGATAGGATTACTGGAGGACAGATCGGCAGTACGCACTTCAGCATTCACCAAAATGATGCTATTCAGAATCAGATTGTTCTTGTCGAAAACAAAATCATCCTTGATACCAGAAAACTCAAAAACCAGGTCAATAGCCTCCGTCTCTGCCTGCAAGCACTTATTATTCTTTACGCAATACATTCTAATATTCTGGCGGGCAAACAAATCCAGGCATGACACTGCAGCATTATAGGTCTGGTTACCATTGTAAAGCACTGTATCAATATCGAAGCAGGGTGAAAGAGGCAACTCTGAAAACTCCCAAGGTTTAACCAGTGGCAGGATGTGTCCTTTGACCGACACCTTGAGGTCCTTGAAACTATGATTCTTTACCACAAAACTAAGTCCTGAGAGGTCTGAGATAGGGTTCTCGAACTTCAGTGACACCTTCCATCGACGTCCGTCCATTCTGACAACGGAACGGATGGTAGCATTATATACACGGGTCTTCAGCAGAGGAATAAAAGTAGCCTCAGTTTCTGTCAGAGTAAAGACATGTTCCTGAGAAAGATCCATCATAGAAAGCCCTGGCTGCAAAGATGCCTGGACAACAGCAGTCGCGGGGATTGCATGACCTATCTCATAAGGGGTCAGCATCTGCGAGAACTCGTCAAGCACCTCAGTCTTCATTTGGTCTAACTCATTCTCTAACTCATTAGACTGATAGGCCAGCGCCGTCAGGAGCAAAGAGATTACAGGATCCTGTTCGATGCCTTCCAACTGATCGGGATGATCACTACTCCGCCAGATACGGACGGCCTCATTCAACAGTTCTTCGGCTCTCTGTTTGTTTTCAAATATCGTCTGTTTCATGCTTCCTTATTCTTATTTATTTCCATACGCGCAAAGTACTCTTATACAAGTACGCCTCTTTAGTAGAAATAATCACACCTTTAATAGTGATATAGACAAGACGTTCCTCACGGATGTAAGTCATCGTTACAGCCACATCTTCCAAACGCTTCTCATAAGACCTGACGGCCTCTTTAAGCTCTGCCGCGAAGGTATTCATATTCTTCGATGATCCAGAGATTTTCTTGGAATACAGGTCACGCAAGCCATTCTCATAGAGGGTATCACCAGAATTATAGATCACACCTTCATGCTCGTCGAAGATCTCAAAACGCATATTATTGAAAACAAAGCCATATTTGGCGTCTCCAATACTATTATAACGTGGCGTAGTCAGCAACATGCTGAGCGCCTCATCAATCGAGTGCTTAATATTGTCTTCACGGGCCAAGCCAGTTTTGACCACTTTCAGAGGTATTGCCAGGTATGCCATACGCGTGTTAGATTAATGGGATAAATCGTTCACTTTCTGGTTCAGGCACATAGAGCGCATTGAACAAATGCTCGAACAGCTCCTGGTACAGACGCTCGTAGAGCCTCTCCCTCAGACTTTCCTCCATTACACCCAGCGAGGTGTTCATCTCTGTACGGAGTTCCTCCATGAGTGCAGGCTTCATCTGGTCGTTGATGTAGTCGGTAAGCGTCTTTGTCTGCTCTGCAAGGGCATTCTGCATTTCTTCCTTCACCAAAGCAATCAGCTTCTCCTTGGTCTCTTCCAACAGCTTGACAATCAATTCCTCATGCAACTGAGCATACAACTCAGCCTTCGCTTGTCTCAGAAGCGCGTCGTAGTCGATGGTATTATCAACCAGAACCACCTTATCGAGCACGGCAACAGCACCCGTCAGATAATCCTCAAACCAATTCAGCCATATCATGATATCAACCTGACTCGGTTCTGGAATCCTGATGGTCTGCTCTGTGTTGGGAGAGATAATATAATAATCGACGGCATGGGCAATCTCCTGCAACAGCATCACAAAATCATGGACACTGTTTCGGAGACTATATCCTTTCATAATGAAGAGGTAGTGCAGAAGCGCACGTTTGCCATCGCCCTCTTCCAAATTCTGGTGAGAAGTGATGGTACTCAGCTTATTGATATATTTCTCCAGATAGGCAGCGAACTGATCATTCCCCGTCATGAGCAGACAAGGTGGAATGTAAGTTGTATCAATGGAGAAGACACCGTCACTGACATTGAACCGAAGCAGCGGCATCACATCCTGAACCTCTGTCTCGTCCAATGAAAGAAGGGCATATTCATAATGCGGACGAACATATGGTACACCTTCTTTCTCGAAAGTTGTCGTCGTATCACTGATGCCAATGGTCAGATAGTAACTGTCACCAAATAGCATGGGAATGGGAATGACAGCCTTCTCGTCGGCATCAATAATCTTACCCGACGGCAACAGAGCCATACACCGGACGTTCTCTACTTCAAATGTATTCTTGACGAATACGCCCTTACAACTCATTTCCGTACCAGGCAACAAACCCATCTGTGTGCTTCCTAATGCCGCACGAATGGCAATCTGTTGCTGGAAATCCAGTTTTTCCTCCAGACCGATGAATGTCTGGGCTGTAATCTCCATGCCTGGAAACCAGTTTATTCTTGAATTCAGATCCATAACCCTACTGATTTATTGATTCAGTTCTGTATTATAATTCAGCGTCAGGCTACCATCAGGATGCTGAGGTGTCCAATGCTGTTTTATTTCTATCACACATCTTACGTCGAAAGGAATCAGCCACTCTTTCAAGAAAGCAGCCAATGGTTCCAACGACTTTGCCAGTTCCTGATAGGAGGCTGGTGTCAAATCAGGTATCAGCAACTTATAAGTCACTTGAGGCAACCACAGTCTGGTGGTATCGATAGGACTATACCGTCCTCTTACCACCTCCACCTCACATTGCATCAAAGCACCCAGCAGATTGCCTACAAGACCAAGATCACCTCGCAGAGAACTCACAAAAGGAAGCATCACCGCAGCCTCTTTCACCAGCTTGTTACGCTCTGCCTCAATATCATAGTTAAAATATTCCTTCAACAGATAGCTTAACTTCTGATCCAAAAGTTCAGATGCATGTCGTTCGATCTCCAACTTCTTGCGGAACACGTAAGTATCATATGGCGAGAAAGTTTCATTCAGCAGTTCCCTGCGCCATTCCAACTCTTCGTATTTCGCTTTGAAATCCTCTCCGCGAAGATCATCATCTCGTGTCAACAGCCCCTCAGGCAATAGGCGCAGGAAACCGTCACGTGACAAGACAATCTTCTCCTCCTTCTCATACAAGGCGAGTACATCCTGGTTGTAGTTTCGGTAGAAAGAACCCTTTCCCTGAACTATCCACTTCTTTTCCACTTCGGGATAGAGATAGTTCAACAGCACTTCGGCTCTAATCTGACTGATGTTCCTATTTATCTCCATTGTTCACACATTTCAAAATAATAATCCTGTCCATCCGCCACGACATGCAGCACATCATGACTGGGAATACCTAATTGTGCCAGTGTCAACGATCCATAGGGGAAGTCAACATCTATTTCTCTATATTCATGCTGATAAAGCCCACTGAGAGGAATGCCGCTCAAATAAGAATCCGCTTTCACAAAAGCCTCAACAGCATGACCTGGACGCATCACTTCCGTGCGACGATCGTTAGTGCGTTCTGTCACATAATCCACAAAGCAGTCGTTCTCCAAATAAATGGACAGATAATTGGTTCCTAACGCCTGACGGAGCTGACGAAGGGAATCTGATACAGAAGATTGTCTGGATAGTTCTGATGGACGGATAGGTGCCCAACAGTCATGTACGGCACAATCTTCATCATAAGCCTGAAAATCGAGAAGCTTAGTTGTGAGATGTTGTCCATCATAATAGAACATCTTACCACACAAGGAGGTGAATGTACCCTGGTCTAAAGCCTCTTGATGAACCAGCTTCATGGCCTCTTGAACCTGTACAGCACCAATCACTGATGCCATCAGAGAAGTGGTAGGCACAGAACCTGCCTGCTCATGCCGACGGATTACACCCGCACACGACATACGTTTTGCCATATCACGTAAGCCCTCTGGCCCCAAATTACAAGCATAACAATTCTTACCAGGCATAAATACCCGTGCCGTTCCTTCAAGTTCCTCAATAGCGCCATCAACCCAGGGAACGTTCGCACGCATACACAAACGATTGATGCAATAACGTGCCCAACGACTGTCAACACAACCGATGACCACATCCATACGTCGGATTAAAGAGAGACCGACATCATAGGCCACATCGCCACAGATAGTTTGGATCTCAACGGCAGGATTCATACCCTTCAGACGCTCTGCAACCACCTCTACCTTTAACCGATGCGCTTCTGCATCGGCTTTCGAGAAGAGCACCGAACGCGACAGGTTGCCGACCTCTACTACATCGAAGTCAACAACCACGAGATGTTCGACACCAAGCAACACCAAGTTCTTCAGTACCTCGTTTCCCAAGGCACCGCATCCGACCACCATAACGTGTGCAGCCGATACTCGCTGTTGTTCTAGGCAGTTACTCATCAGTTAGTTTTTTGGTTTCATATTCAATTCTACATCTAGCATATCATTAGGCACGGGCATAACCTTCAAGTTGGCATCATGATAGCCTTCTTTCTTCAGGCATATCTTACAAGCCATGGTGGCAGGTATATTCTCCAAGATACATGGTGTAACACCCACCTCGACACGGTTGAGAAGAATGGTCGCCCCTATCACATTGCTGTGGATATTCAGCACACCATAACTGGCTTTCGGCAAACTCAGGTCGAGTACCTTAGGAAGCGTGTCGTCAACCCATAAATAGAAAGTTTTAGATTCCAAACCATCCTTCAATGTACTGACAGAATAGAACCCTAAAGCTAAATGTCCTTCCCATTTCCCATATGCCAAAGGCTCACGGTTGAGCCATATCTGCGTTTTCTCATCTGGGGCGGTAATGGTAACCAAGGCCTTCAACGAGTCCTGTGGTACTGTTATAGAATCAGCGGCAGTAGAGTCTGCTGCTATTGTATCTGCTGCTACCACCCCAGGTGTTATGGCACGTGCCATCAGCGGTCGTGCCCGGAGGTCATCTGCTTTCAGAGTCAGAACCTTTTTCTCCCCCTTACTCAGATTGACCACTGTATCTACATAACAGGTCTCTTTCTGCATGACTATCAGATGGTGGTCACCAGGCTGAAGATGTCCGCTGGTTGCCTCCCTTATCCCAATAGGTTGTCCATCGATAAAGATACGCCCGTCTTCGACAGGTAATCTCACAGTCATATAAGAATAGACCGATTGTAATACTACTGGCACTACAAGTTTTACACTATCTATGACCTCCACACTATCAGAGAGTTCCTCAAAGAATGGAGCCTCCGCATGGTAACCATGTTTCCCTAAAGGTAGGTGAAACTGAGCCGTTCCATTTCTCACGAGTGCCACTGTGCTATCTACTTGCAGAATGGCATTCTCAGGAGAAACCTGGAACACCACCCACTGCTTCGACAGTTTATATTCTTTTCCAGGTTTGTCTGTCTGCATGACAGCCTGGTAATGTTTTTTCTTCCTTAATCCCTTGCCAGGCACCTTCCAGATTAACTGTCCGTAGTCTGGGTGTTGCACCAGCAGGAACGCGGTCTTATGAGGAGCTAACAAAGTAATTTTGCCATCACCCTCTTGAGCCGCAATTGCTGTTTTTCCATCGGCTTTGAACGTAAACCCCTTCTCATCGGTTTTCAGGTCTAAAGTCGCCATTTTCTTATCAACAGGTAAAAACTTCTTAGTAGCAAGATCAAATTTGACCCGCTTAAACTGCCCAATGCTGATTTTCTGTGCAACACATGGCAGCGATAGTACTGCAATCAGTAAGATTACCAGTAGTTTTTTCTGCATGCAGTTATTTCCCTGTCACCATTGTGTTGCCGGGACTGACAATCGAGATGTTACCAGTATAGGCGCACATACACTTGCTGTTGTCTGTCAGAGCAGGCACACCACCGACCTTTACCTGAGAACTGCCTGGTGACCAAGGAGCTGTGATTACTGGCACACATGGCATCGGTGTCAGCACACCCATAGCGGCAGACGTAGCCGAGGATACTGTCGGGTTTGTCAACGATTGACACATACCGAATGAAGGAATATTAGTTACCGTAAAATCCGCCGTCACAGCCATCAACAGATTCATACACTTTGGTCTCGAAGGCACGGTAATAACCAATGTACACGGAGACAAGCCAAAACTACACTGAAGCACAGCTCCCTGAGTTACAAAGTTACCCATATTCTTTTTTTTAATGATTCATCTGGCTCAGTCCCTAGGAAAGGAACCGAGTCAGATGAAGTGATTATTACTTCCAAGGATTCTCATAGCTAACAGGACCGTTCTCCAGCTTCTGGCAGCTGAGTAGGATTTCCTCGTAGTGCTCCTCACCGTCAGCCCAGTACTCCTTGTAGTGTACACAGTAGCAACCAGTACCCTTCAAGGTCTTCATAGCAGAACCGTCCTTGGTGTTCTCAAATGATACCTCCAAGTCATGGGGAGCAGCTGGATCAATCATCCAAGCCAGCAACTCGGGGTTACCGTCGTTCATTGCCTTCACACGAATCGTGATCTGACCACCACGAACAATACCTGCTACCTGACCTTCCTGGTCTGTTGCCTGGTTAAACTTGTAGTTTACCAACAATACCTCACGGGGTGCGAAGTCCTTAACTTTAAGAACTACCGGTGTTACATTCTCTGCCATAATATGTTTCCTTTCTAAATTTTAATCCAATTAAACTTATGATGCTTCTCACTTTTTATGCCCAAGCATTCTCGAACTTCACAGAGCCGACTTCAATGTTCTGGCAAGAGATGAGGATCTCCTCATAGTGACCCACCTTATCTTCCCAGTTTTCCTGGAAATCTACGCAGTAAGCGCCAGTGAACTTAATGGTCTTCATCACCTTCAGAGTCTTGGTCTCCAAGAACTGAATCTCACCATCCTTCTTCAGGAAGCGATCACACATCCATGCCATCAGTTCGGGAGTACCGTCGTTCAAGGCTTTCACTCTAACGCGGAGCATCTGGAAACGGGGGATACCGGTCATCTGACCCTCTCGATCTGTCTCCTGATCAAACTCATAGGATACCATCTGGACTTCGCGGTCCTTGTAATCCTTAATCTTCATTACTACTGGTGTTGTTGCCATAATTGTAAATGTTTAATGGGTTAAACTTTTATTTAATAATCACTGATTATGCACTTGCCATAGCAGCTTCCTTATCCTTCTTGTCGGCAGCAACCTTGATGACAAAGTTCTTTGCTGCGTAGAACGGAGTCAACGTAATGTCGCAGGTTATCTGCTTGGTAATAGGATCCTGGCGGGGCTCACCAATCTCGTAGTTCTGGAACAGGTTGCCATAGCCCTTGTACATATTCAGGAACTCCTGGATCTTTGACTTCAGGTTCTTCGGGCTATTGTATGGATCCCAGTTCTCAAGAGCCACCTCATGAACAAAGTTCATCAGCACCTTCTTCACCCAGTCGAATACGCGTACGATAGGATACTCCTTCATGGCATCGAGGTCACCATTGTAAAGTGTAGTGTTGTTGAATGCCATCACGCGCCCCTCGCTATAGACCATTGGAATCACCTGGTTGTCCATCAGGGCTGCAATCTCTGACTTCAGAAGATCGCTCTTCACGCCCTTCACGCCGTCGAGTGTACCATACTTCTTACCACCGGCACCCTGAGCCATGTTGGCAGTCTCGTCGTAGAGCTTACCGCAGAGGGCAGCAGCAGGAGCGATATAGAACGCCTTCTGGTCTTCCTCGTCACTAGACATCTTCTCTGCCTCACGACCTACAATCCAGTTAGCAGTCATTACCACGTTCATCAAGCACTGGTCGCTGTCGCGATAGCCCTCGGTGTTGGCCTGCAGATCATCGAATGAATACTCATCAGCATGGTCGGTGAGCAGCATTACCTTATATTTGAATGCCATCTTGGCCCACTGCAGCAGATCCACCTTGTCTGTGAATACAGCACCGGGAACACAAACGAGACTATACGCATCCTTCAGGCTCAAGCGGTCGAAACCATTACGGAGGATGTTCTCCACCTCACCAGCAAAACCTGAGTCAGCATCTGCAATGTCTTCTTTCAGAACATTGATCACACGCAGGTTCTTGACCTTATCAGTTCCACATGTCTTGAAGAAAGAGTCAAGCTGACGATAGCTGCGCTCCAGGTTCTGAGTAGCATAAAGAGCGTCAGTGATACCCTGCTTCAGCACATTGGTGTACTTCTCTTCGTCCTGCTTACATGCATCAGCGAAAGCTGTTGCGCTCTCCAGGCTTGTATCGTCGAGTAGCTCCAACCAACGCTTAATGTCTTTTTTCAGACCTTCGCGCTTATCTTTGAAACGCTTGTCACTCAGGAACACATCCTTAGCAGCCTTACGTGCGGGATTCATATTATCTGCGTCGGGCATGAAACCGCGAATTGCATTGAAACCGCCAAAAGCGGAAAGCAATTTGGATACGTCTTTACCTTTTTCTTGAAGCTCGGCACCTGCCTGACTGGCGGCTTGAGCTTTCTGCATTTCTGTATCTGCCATAATTCTTATTATCTTTTTTCTTTTGCAAAATTAATTATTTTTATTTTAAAGCCTCAGGCATTCCTACATTTTTTCCTGAAGTAGTTACGACAGCTATTCTGTCAGGCGACAAAGGAGCGCCCTTTACGAAGTACGCTGTCGCAGAGAGGGTTATTTCTCCACCATAATACGGAATTCGACTGGTGTCATACCAACCACCTCCAACATACGGCGCTGAAGGGTCCTGACGGAGTTATAACCAGCTTCGGCACTGACGGCTGCGATGCCGTACTGAGGATGATCCCTCAGCAACCGCAACGCACGTACCAGACGAAGATTCTCCAAATATTCATCGGCCGACTTGAAGATAGTAGAATTGCGGAAGAGACGCATCAGGCGAGCTTGTGAAACACCCATCAGTTCGGCCAGTTCTTTGGCACCAAACTCTGGAGTAACCAGCTGGGGTTCCTGTTCAAGGCGGCTTTCAAGCATAGCCAACAACTCGGCATCATCCACAAGATCAGCCTGCATAGACAACCGACGGCCACGTTCCATCTCAGCCTTTAGCCAGCCTACACGCTGACGTAGTTCATACCACGAATTCAGTTGTTCGCTCATTTGGAGATTACGCGCCAACAGGCTCACATTCTCCAAATCAAGACGCTCGTTCTCTTTTTCAAGACGGGCAATCTCCTGCTCTAGTTCTTCTATCTTCTTAGCCATTGTGTGTACCTATTTATATTATTTATTCAGCACCTTCCAGCTCAGAGAGCATCGACTGAAGCATCTGCTTCAACTCGTCACGACTGCCAGCCTCCTTCAAAATGTCACGCAGCTTACGGTTCTGCTCAATGCTCTTACGGATCTTCTCGTCGGTGTCGATCTTACTCTTAACACCAGAAAGGAATGGACTGTTCTGCACCAAGCGACCCTTTCCACCCTGTGCTTCAAAGTCGCGCAACTCACCGAACTTCAGGGTCTCAGATACTGAGCCACCCTCTTCATCGGTAAATGCAACTTCTACTTTGGGTTTGAAGTGTGCAAAAGCATCATCGATGTTGTGGATGTCCTCTACAAATTCAGGATTACCAGCCTCCACATCTGAAGTGTACTGGTCGATCATCAAGGTTTTGTTCTGATCGATCAAACTGACTTTCGCATTTGACTCCTCATCTGGAGCCATCGAAATGAAATTTTCTTTCATTGCCATAATTGTAATGGTTTTAAATGTTATACATTAAGTTAAAAATTATTTCTTCTCTTTCTTCGGAGCCTTCTTCTCTTCAGGCTCACTGGCATTCTCCTCGGGGTTTCCAAAGCGCTTGCCGTTAACCACGAAGACAGCCTGTCCGTCCTTGTCGGCTTCCACCACGATATTGTCGCCAGCCTTCACATCACCGGCAATCATCATCTTAGAGATCGGGTGACGCAGCTCCTTACGGATGATACCAATGATAGGACGTGCACCATACTGCTGGTTGTAACCGCGAAGGGCAATCTTCTCGCGAGCCTCCGGTGTCAGCGTCAAGGTGATATTCTGCTCCTCCAACAACTTCAACAGACCCTTCAGGTGGATGTCGAAGATATGGACGACAGTCTTGTCGGTGATCGGTGAGAACGGAACGATCTCTGTCAGACGTGCCAGGAACTCCGGACGGAAGTAACCCTGCATAATATCCATCAGCTCGTTGTTCTCTGGGATGACACCGCTATTAAACTTCTCCACGATCGTCTGTGCACCGATGTTTGAGGTGAAGAGGATGAGGGCATTAGAGAAATCACCCACACGACCCAGACGGTCATGTAACTTACCCTCGTCAAGGATTTGCAGGAACAGGTCGAACACCGACTTGTGGGCTTTCTCAATCTCATCGAACAGCACCACGCTATACGGATTCTGACGGATCTTGTTCACCAACAGACCACCTTCCTCATAACCCACGTATCCCGGAGGCGCACCATACAGCAGAGCCACCGAGTGCTCTTCCTTGAACTCAGACATATCGAAGCGGATCAGGGCGCTTTCATCACCGAAAAGGAAGGTTGCGAGAGCCTTTGCCAACTCCGTCTTACCTGTACCGGTCGGACCCAGGAAGAAGAACGATCCCATCGGCTGTCCCTTCTTGCTCAGACCAGAACGGGCTTCATACACGGCGTCAAGCACCTTTTTCACAGCGTGATCCTGACCAACCACACGCTTCTTCAGGGTATCTTCTGCACCCATCAGACGGTCACGCTCCTTTGTCTGTACCTTACCCAAAGGAATACCGGTCTGCTTAGCTACAACGGCACTCAGGTCGTCGCTCTTCAACGCTGTACGCTGCTGTTCACTCAGTTCTGTCAGCTTATCCAGAATACCGCCCAGGAAGTCGATACGTTCCTTAATGGTTGCAATCTTACTGAAGTCGGTATCAGAATCAACACCAGCCAACAAGATACAGCTGACCTTATTAAACAACTCATAATTTAACCAGTCGAGTTCCTTCATCAGTCCCTCGTCGGCCTTGTCTTTGCCTTCGGCAGAAGCCTTGATAGCCTCCAGCTTCTCACGCAGCTCGTTAATAATATTTCCGGTCAGGTCGTTCATTGTCTTCACCTGTGCCATTGTGCGGTCGATCAGATCAAATGCAGAATCGGGCAGAGACTTCTCAGTCAGATAGCGTTTTGCCAGACGGATGGCATCACTCATCACCGACTCATCAACGGTCAGACCATGATATTCCTCATAAGCTGGAATAGCGCCCTTCAGAATACGCAGTGTCAGATCCGCAGTAGGCTCCTCCACTGTAATCTTCTCCAGCTTCGAGGTCATCTCCTTGTCGGTCTCGATATTTTTGGTATAGCCATCGATACTTGAGGTAGCCAACAGCTGCAAGCGACCCTTGCTCAGTTCGTTCTTCAGGATAGAAGAAGCACCGAACAGTGAGCCCTGCTTGTCAAACAGCTTATCGATGGACTCGATAATCAGCACGGCATTAGGCAGGTTCTCCACCTCGGAAATCACATTCTTGAAACGATCCTCCACCTCGCCCTTATACTGGGCATCACCACCCAAAGCAGCCGTATCCAGCTCGTATGCTACAGCACCACTCAGGAAGCCTGGCACATGGTCAGCAGCCAACTCACGCACGAAACCGTTCACCAAAGAGGTCTTACCGACACCAGCCTCACCTGTAATCAGCAGGTTAGCCTTAGTCTTTCGACCCAGTATCTCGTAAATCACAGAGATCTCCTTCTCAAAGCCGATCACTTCATCCAGGTTGCCAGCACGGGCGATGGCAGTCTTGTCGATGCAATACTTTGAAAGACTGCCTTTACCACCAGCAGCAGGTGTGTGTTTTGTAAGTTCTGCACCTTCCATATATGGAGCTTCTACATTGGCACCGCCACCCATCTTGGCACTGATGTCCGAAGGTGTCAACGGCAGAGTCTTCAACTGATCAAAAGAAAAGCCTACACCAGGTGTAACCAAAGAAGCGAGCACGCAGACATCGGTCGTCTCCTCCAGGTTGAACTTCACCATATAGTTCTCTGCCTCTTCAATAACAGCTACCGCTTCTTCGCTATATTCCAGGTCTCGCATTGGACGAACTGCACGCGGAGCCAACTGCATCTGTACGTCAGCCCAGTCTTGCAAATAGTAATAGTCCTTATTCAACTCCGTTTCGATAAAGTGCACCAGTCCAATCTCCTTATGGAGCACAGCCTTGAACAGATGTGCCGGATAGATAGCATCACTACAATACTCCTCAGCGAAGGAATTAGCAATTGATTTCAGTTTTGCATTCATGTTTATTCTTTTATAGACAATATTGGGTACAAAGTTAGTAAAAAAGCAAGATTTATAAATAAGTTCACGACTGCTATTATTGCGAATTTAACGTTTTTTACACATTTCGTGTATCTTTTTCAATAAACCATCCAACAATCGAAGAAAATATCGTATCTTTGCACCCAAATGAAGAAAATAACGTTATTTATACTATCAATAACTATATCCCTACACTCACTGGCACAAACAGCAGAGGAGAAGACGGAGAGCAAGAAACGGATAGACCTTATCTGTGAGCTCTACAACCATGATTTGAACGACTCTCTGATTTCACAGGCACCCAAGGATATGGCTTTCCACAAAAGCACTGAACAGTGGGAGCATTACTACGAGACATGGATGCACCTGGTAAACACCTATACTTTCATGGGCAAGGTAAACACGGCTTTGCGCGAAGTCAAGCTGATGCACGACGATGCGACAAAACGCAACGACAACTATGGCCTGGCACTTTCGAACTATGCGATGGGTAATGCCTACAACAATATGGGCTACTTACCAGAGGCTGTAAAATGTTATAAGTTGAGTATTTCGTTTATCCGTAAGACCAAAACTTACGAATCGACTTATAACGACATCTACAGCTATTACTGTGATGCCCTCAACGAAAACCACCAGTGGGAGGAGATGAAAGAAGTGACAGCCGATTGGCAAAAGCTCCTGGAGCGCATAACAGACTACGACCATGACAAAACGACTTCCAGTTCAAAAGTGTGGTATTCCTATTATCACCTCGCCTGCGCCCAGATGCATCTCGGTTTGGAACAACTTGACTTAGCGGAAAAAGAGATTGACGAGGCAGAGCACACCGCTCCGGCAAACACAGAGTTCATTCAGATGAGCATTCTCTATTACCGCGCACAGCTCTGGCTGCAACGCAAAAACTATCAGAAAGCCCTCGATTTCAATTCCCGCCGACTGTCCAAAAGTCTCGATTACAACGACAAGTCGTCACTCGTGATGATCCGTGAACAACGGGCAAAAATTCTGAGTGGACTTGGACGGTTTGAGGAGATGGCAGAGATGTATAAAGAAGTGTACGAGCTAACAGACTCCATATACCGCAAGGATGCACGCACACAGATTAACGAACTAAATACACTTTTCCGTGTGAATGAGTTCGATATGGAGAAACGTCTGAATCGTATCCGTACCACAGCCGTCGTCACGGTAGTCATCGCTATCGCCCTTCTTCTGCTGCTGGGCTACTGGTTCCTGATGAACCGCCGACTGAGACGTAAGAACGAAGAGCTGGCTATAGCCCGCGACAAGGCGCAGGAGTCGTCAAAGATGAAGACAGAGTTTATCAAGAACATCTCCCATGAGATACGAACACCGTTGAATATCCTTTCAGGTTTCTCACAGGTCATGGCTCAGTCGGACGTGGAACTGCCAGAAGATATTCGTCATGAGGCAAGTGAGAAAATTGTAGAGAACACCAACCGCATCACGTCACTCATCAACAAGCTGCTCATCCTCTCAGAATCCAGCAGTCGCACCCACATTGAGCGCACCGACACGATTGGCGTCAATCAACTGTGTCAGAATGCTATCGACTTGAGCTGTGTGGGCGACAATCTTTTTTACCAATTTGATTTCGTGACTGAGTTTGCTGATGAGGAGCAGATCCAGACCGCTGAGTATTATGCCACACAAGCTATTTCACAGCTACTCGACAACGCCATGAAGTTCACGCCGGAAGGTGGTAAGATCCTCATGACCTGTAAGAAGATGGATGATGAAGTCCAAATAAGCATTGAGGACACCGGTTGCGGTGTCCCCAAGGAAAAGGCGGAAGAAATATTCAAGGAGTTTGTCCAGCTTGACGAATACAAGACAGGCACAGGCATTGGGCTGCCTTTAAGCCGGAATATAGCCCGGAGTCTTGGAGGCAATCTCTCGCTCGACCTCAGCTACGATGCTGGTGCCCGCTTTATTTTCACCCTGCCAATCACTCCCACTCAATCGTAGCAGGTGGTTTTGAGGAGATATCGTAGCAGACGCGGTTTACACCACGCACCTTGTTGATAATCTCGTTCGAAACCTTGGCCATAAAGTCATAAGGCAGATGCGCCCAGTCTGCTGTCATAGCATCGGTAGAAGTCACAGCACGCAAAGCCACAGGATGCTCATAGGTACGCTCATCACCCATCACACCCACACTACGCACGGTAGAAAGAAGGATGGCACCAGCCTGCCAAATCTTGTCGTAGAGGGCTTCCCCATCCTCACAGACATAACTGCGGAGGCCACGGATATAGATATCGTCGGCATCCTGCAGGATACGCACCTTCTCTGGTGTGATATCACCAAGGATACGAACGGCAAGACCAGGACCTGGGAACGGATGACGGGTAATCAAGTGCTCAGGCATACCAAGCTGACGCCCCACACGGCGCACCTCGTCCTTAAACAGCCACTTCAGCGGTTCACAGAGCTGCAGATGCATCTCCTTGGGCAGACCGCCCACATTATGATGACTCTTAATCACCTTACCGGTAATATTCAATGATTCTATACGGTCAGGATAGATGGTACCCTGAGCCAGCCACTTGGCATCGGTGATCTTCTTGGCTTCGGCATTGAACACCTCCACGAAATCACGACCAATTATCTTGCGTTTCTGTTCCGGATCGGTCACGCCGGCAAGGTCGCTGAAAAACTTCTCACTAGCATCTACGCCGATCACATTCAGCCCCAGCACCTGATAGTCGTCCATCACCTGGCGGAACTCATTCTTACGAAGCATACCGTGATCCACAAAGATACACGTCAGATTGCTGCCTATAGCACGGTTAAGAAGCACCGCAGCCACCGATGAATCAACACCACCTGAGAGACCGAGAATCACGCGATCGTTACCCAGTTGTGCCTTCAGTTCTGCCACGGTTGAATCCACGAATGAAGCTGCGCTCCACTCCTGACGGCTACCACAGATATCAACTACAAAATTCTTTAAAAGCAGTTTACCCTGTAACGTATGAAACACCTCCGGGTGGAACTGCACGGCCCAGACGGGCTGCTGTGTCGAAGCAAAGGCGGCATTACGCACATCCTTTGTGGAACCAATTACCTGAAAGTCATCAGGAATCGCCGTAATCGTATCACCATGGCTCATCCACACCTGCGAGTGCTGTTCAAAGCCCTTAAAAAGCGGATTCGTGATATCCACCGTCTCGAGATTCGCACGACCATACTCACGAGAGTCGGCCTTCTCCACCTTACCACCCAATGTGTGAGAGATGAACTGCGCACCGTAACAGATTCCCAGAACGGGGACCTTGCCGACAAACTGCGACAGATCGACCTTGAATGCCTCAGGGTCATGTACTGAGTAGGGCGAGCCACTCAGGATCACACCAATCACCGACGGGTCATCATTGGGGAACTTGTTGTAAGGCATAATCTCGCAGAAGGTATCCAATTCACGCACACGACGACCTATCAGCTGCGTCGTCTGTGAGCCAAAGTCTAAAATAATAATCTTCTGTGTCATAGATATATTTACAATTTTAATAATTTACTGTTTACTTTCGATAAAGGTTTCAGCCTGATCTAAGGTATCAAGTTTTCCAACATCGAGCAATCTCAGACCGTGAGCCTCGTATCCCCGAATCAGATGATCGGCACAGGCCTTCAGATAAAAGTCCATGATGGGAAAGCGTTCCGGCCAGTCCGCCAACAGCGGTGCCAGGGATGGATGGAACACATGAATGCCACTGAATGCCAGAGATACCCCCTCGCGACCTTTCACCTGCCCTGTCTCGATATTCTTCCACCCCACGAGTCGCATCGTGTCGTCAAACTGCAGATAACGCTTGGTGGGACGCTGACTGACCACCAATAAAGGTGCATCCATCGGAAGGGCATTCAGATCAAGATTACTGAGGATATCCACGTTATGGATGAGAATAGGACTCTCCTGGTCGAAGAGCGGCAGTGCCTTCTTGATGCCGCCACCGGTCTCAAGGAGTGCTTCGGTCTCGTCAGAGATACGGATGTCCAAACCGAAATGATCATTGTCTGCCAGATAATCGACAATCTGATTGGCAAAATGGTGAACGTTCACCACAAGGCGCTCATAGCCAGCCGCCTTCAGTCTCATGATCACATGCCAAAGTAGCGGTTGTCCCCCTACCCTGACCAACGCCTTTGGCATTGTATCGGTCAAAGGTTTCAAACGGGTTCCAAGACCCGCCGCAAAGATCATCGCCTGTTTCATGTCTGCAAAGGTACTAATAAGTGGGCAAAAATCCAAAAAAAAGCGTATTTTTTTGGAAAGTGTTTGTTGGTATCAGGCAAAAATTGTAAATTTGCCCCCAAAATAACAAAAGACATGTTCAAGAGTCATTTCAAAAAAACCATACATAAGGCGAAGGCTGGTATCTTTTTTATCATCTTTGCAGCCATTCTCTCACAGGTTTTGAATTTGGCACAATATTTCTACACTCGCAGCAAGATCCGACAGCACTCAATCGAGAGGACTTATCACTATATGGAGAGAACGCAGCGCATCACCAAGCTCGAGACCAGTGTGGAGAGTGCTGTTCAGGCTACCATGGGAGAAGTGCTGGTTCATATCAACAACCCCGAAATGTTTTATGGTATCACCTCTCGTCTGGTAGCCAACAATGACTATATCGTTGGTAGTGCCATTGCTATGCGCCCAGGTTATTACCCCCAAAAGGATAAATTGTTTGCCCCCTTTGCCTATCCGGAAAATTTAAAGAAGCAAGGTCTGCCGCGCACCAAGCTGCTGCCCTACGACTATACTAAACAGGATTGGTTTGCCATCCCATTTGAGAACGACTCCGCCATCTGGACAGAGCCTTATTTCGACAAAGGTGGCTCCGACCTGCTCATCCGCACCTACAGTCTGCCTATTCACGGACGGAACAACGATGTTATCGGCATCCTGACCGCCGACGTCTTCTTTAAGGAGCTGGCTTCAGATGAGGGAGATACAGAAAGTGAGATCGACAGGATTAACTTTGTGGGGTTCTGTTTCCAGTTTCTGGGACTGCTGCTGATTTTCTACATCGTATGGAAATACACCACGAAGTTCAAGCAGGTTAACAATCTGATTATGGAACAGGAGCTGTTGGGTAAGGAACTTCAGATTGCCAGCGACATCCAGTCTGCCATGTTGCCCAATATCTCTGAGATCGAGAACGCCCGCCACCATCTGGATGTTCAGGAATTGTTAGTTTCTGCCCCCGATGTGAGTGCCGACTTCTACGATTATTTCTATTCTGGCACAAAGGTGGTCTTCTGTATTGGTGATGTGCCAGGCAGTAATGTGAAGGCAGCCTTGATGATGTCTGTAATCCGCAGCATTTTCCGCACCTCAGCCACGCTTAACTGCCAGAATGAGCAGACGCCCTCTCCTGCTACCATCGTCTCTTCAATGAATAATTCGCTGTGCACCATCAATTATAATGAGATGTTTTCTACGCTCTTCGTAGGTGTACTCGATCTCAATACAGCTCAGTTCACTTACTGCAATGCGGGCAACCCGGCACCTGTTGTCGTCAGCCCGTCGTTGGGGGCTAAGTTGCTGGAGGTCGAATCTAACGTTCCTGTTGGTCTTGTAGAAAACTTCAATTACGTAGAACAACGCATCACGCTCATCGAAGACTTCACCCTCTTCCTCTACAATGATGGTTTGTATGAGACAACGAATGCCAATTATGAGCCTTACGGTCAGAAGCGTATGCTTACCCGTCTGAATGCCTGTGCCCGCAGCAATATGGATCCTAAAAAAATGCTCTCCATCATGCAGGAAGCAGTGGAGAGCCATCGTGGGTCAGCACCGCAGACAGACGATCTGCTGATGCTGACTATGAAGATGATCTGATCAATACCATTTCACAGTAGGATCCTTCACCCAATCATTGAACTTGGTATATTTCTGATTCAGACTTTGGCGTTCCTTCGGCCACACGAAGTTAGGATCATCAACGAGAATCTTACAAGCTGGTTTTCCCTTTTCGGCAAAGAAATCAATCCATTCATTATTCTTGTACACCTGAATAGGCACATCCAGAACTGATGAGAATTTGCCTTTAATGGTGAATTCAACAGCTGGCAGTCCATCCTTTCCTGGCAAGTCTTTCTCACTGGCATTGGTATTCACCATTGTCTTCAGATCAACTCCAAAGAGTTTGTGAGTCTCCAAATTGTCATCTCTGTTGATACGAACAGGTAACTGTCCACCAGCAGCCTGCAGCCAGCAATTGGCACCCTCATCGGTCAGCTGCACATCGAGCACGATATCATTGAAGTCGAAGTCAGAAGTAGACTCGGCACTGATATCCTCACCAATGATACGGAACTTCGGATTATCCTTCTTGGGGATAACAAGTGTTGGGCAGCCCTCATCTACATGCTTATGCACATCGATAACCACATCATTACAGTCGATGTCCGCCGGAATACCCTCATACGTCATATAGTCCTCAATACCTACTTCGAAACCATTCCTCAAGCTAGACCCGTCTTTATTACTATCAATCACGACAAAACTGGTATTGCTCTCATTCTTATTCAGGTAACGGTTGGTGTAGTACTTCTCTTCGCCAATCTTTGTATAGAAGCCTACATAATAGCCTGCTGGAACATCTATACCTCCCTCAATCTTCAGCGTCATCATATTGCCCCTAATTTCTCTTGCATTATAATCATCCCAGATATAAGGGCCGTAAGTTGATTTATATAAATACCACTGGTCATCTGATGGTGAAGTATATGTGGTATATTGGAGGTATTGATTCTTTTCAAAATCAGTCATGAATTTCTGGACCAGAACCACTTCCTTTCTATTCTTATAGGTTTCCGATTTCGGGTTGTAATAGTAAAAACCGATCTCCATCTCTGACATTGTAAAGGAATACATGAAATTTAAACGGAACGGACCGTGAGATTCAAACTCAAAGTTCTTGATATAGTTACCAGGATCCGTTCTTCCATCAGGCAGACTGTCTGCCAACTCTTTAGCGGATTCCTTCGAATATTTTTTAAATTTGTCGGGAGCGACAACAAAACCAGCCCCCTCAGCACGTGTAAGTCCGCGGGCCGCAGCCACTTTAGAGGCACCGAAGCCCCAGTCCTGATCAGGTGCAATCGTGCCACCAACATAATCCAAGAATTTCTCATTGTATTTCTCCACGTCAGTCGGTTCCGGCGGTGTCGGAGTCGGTGTCGGCGTCGGCGGGACGTATGGATCACTATTCTTTGAGCAACCGGTCAACACCAGTGCACTGATGGCTATAGCCATCGTTGATAACATAAACTTTCTCATACCCAATAAATATAAAATGGTTAAACTTATTCATCATTCTCGGATGTCATTTTCATCGACGTGCCCACATTCTGGTCATGGGCGGCAGCTTCTTCTTGCTGCTGTCGAGCCGTAGTCTGCTGATGAGTCAGCCACTGGTTATAGGCATCCTCTATCTCCTTCAGTTTCTCATCATGTAGCTGTTCGCGTTTATTAATCCACATGTCGTTCACCTCATCTACAGCCTGCTTCATATTGTCGACCTCCAATGGACTTATATCGGCACTTAATGCTGCAAACTGGACATCCGCTTCCGCCTTGGCTTTCTCCATCTGCGCCTTACACATCTTGTAGAAGGTGTCAACAGCCTGTGTCAGCACATCATGACGGTCATCATTCACCTCAGGCATAGTCAGTTTCAGATACGACACCTCCTGATTACCACTACCATCACCTGGATCCACCGTTTCCTTCACGATTTCCTGGATAAACTCAGGATGGGCAACCTTGACTGATTTCGCTATATCACGCAGGTCGTCCTGAATCTTCGGAACGATATAAATAGAAAAGTCATCACCATCCTTTTTGCCGACAAAACCCACATCTTCAATATTCTTCAGTTCATCCTCAATGGGCACTTGGATGGGCAGCATAGAGGCTTCTTCTGCTTTGACACAGAGGTTCATATAGCGGTAGTTCAAGGCACCAACATAACCCTTCAGTTCTTCAGACAACTGACTCAGCTTATTAATAATAGAACGTTTCATATCTATCTCTTTTTAATTCTAAACACAAAATTCTAAACACTAACCTACTCCTTCGGCGCATCCTCTGTCTTGAGTTTGGCACTCAGGCTACCGCCACCGCCGGCACCGCCGGCACCCATACCATCGGTGATGTTAGGCGACTTGAACGACGACTTCGCCTCCAGGTGATCGATCGAAGCCTTGGGAGCCTTCACCTCGCCCTTCACCTCCGTCTTGTCATTGATGGTGGTTGGACCATAGACCGCTGTCTTGCTACCACCCAGAGAAGCATTGCCGCCATCGAGCTGTACCACAGCCTTGCCATCGCCCTGCTGTATCTCCAGCGTCTTGTCGGCAAAAGCACCGATCTCTTCGCTGACAGCCTGTATCTTCTTGCTCTTGATGTCTTTCGACTTAGAGCCTACATACATCTTTTCAGATACGAGCGTCATGGTGCTGCCTGCAGCGAGCTTGTCGTCGGTGAGTTTCTCCTTATCCACATCCATCGACTTCACGGCAACGGCCTTCGCATTCAGGCTGATGCTACCCGTAGCCTTGCCTTCAGTATCAGCAGCGAGCATACCCATCTTCTCTGAGCGCATCTCGATCTTACTGTCTTTGGTCAGCGTCTTGGGCTTCAGCTTGCCCTCAGCCACCTCGTAGTCGAGTGTCTCCACTGCCACCGTCTTCGATCTGAGGATGAAGTCACCCTCCGACTTGAATTCACCTTTCGTGAGCTTACCCTTGTCGTCGCGCTCCAGGTTCGAAGGCGTGGCGGTAGATACCTCAATCGCCTTAGCGGTGATGCTCACCTTACCATCGGCAGCCAAGCCTTTCTCTGTGTATTTTTCATCTTTCTTCTGATAGTCCATTGCCTCCAGCCTGATGTCTTTCGACGAGATATTCACCTGACCGGCAGAAGTAATTTCGCTGCCATCGGCTTTCGGGTTAGCGGTGGTGATCATCACATTCTCCGAAGACAGAGCGAACGTACCATTCTCCACAAGTGTGCCGTCAGGCTTATTCATGCTGATATCCATCTGAGGCGTCCAGACATGGATGCCAGCTCCATCGTTCGAACGGAAGTTGCTGTCACCGTCCTGCGTCGTCATATTGATCATTTCCGCATTGAGCGACAATTGGGCGCCTGTCGTCTTATTCTTGAAGTCATCACCCGACTTGATAGCGTTCTTCTCCGCCTCCAAGGCTGTAATCTGTCGGTTCACCTCAGCCTGCTTCGACACACTATGAATGAAGTCGATGGTCAGACGGTATAAAGACGGCATCATGCTCTCCATAATGTAACGATCCTTCTCAAGAGCGACCATGTTAACGCGGGTGTTATAGGCACTGTCATTCTTCTTCTCCTCATCATCTATCGTATCCTGCAGATTTTTGAAGAACTTCTCGATGTCACTCTTCTGCTTCGAGGTGAGCGTCTTCAAATCACTCTTCTGTTGCTTCAATGCTGACACTTTAGCTTCAATAGCGGCCTTGCGCACTTCGCTTGAGACAGAAGCATCGATATCCAGCAACTGGTCAGTATGGATGGTGATACCACTACCTCCGGAAATAGTAATGGGACTGGAGAATGTATCTTTGGCATCATTACTCTGAAGCACCACCGAACGAGCTTGAGTCAGAACGGCTGAATGTGGATAGACCACAGCCTCCTGCCCATCGATACCAGGATCGACAGCGATCTGCTGAATCACGGGAGCACGGCTGATGATTTTACCTGTCTCCCCGACACCCTCGACATTCACTTCCGAGCCTCGGACAATCACCTTGCCACCGCTTTTCAGATCACCGCTCCTATCCACATGGCCGATAATAATCTCTGGTGCAGAGATCACGATGCGATTCTCATCATAGATATACTGTCCCTGATCCAGTCGCTCGAAGATATCGGTCTTCAGCTGCTGCATGGCCATCTTCTGCTTGTGGATCTCTTCAACATCTTTTTCTACACAGTTTAGGAAGTCACCCATGGCTGTCTTCCAATCGTCAAATATATAATCCATACTCGTTCTCCTTTAATATTATACACTTAACATTGCTTTTCTAACTCTTCCTACATAGGCACTGCCATTAGGTTCACGAGGATGCTGTGGGTCGGGTTCCAAGCCTTCTGCACCACCAACATTTGCGCGATAGATACCCCTGTCAAGAACCATTGTACCATCATTAGTCGAGAAGAGGATCTCACCTTTCTTGCTGGAGCCGTAAAAGAGACTGCAAAAATCAGTAAACATGTTCTTAATATCACCAACACCGGAGAAATTATTCGCAAGCGCATCTCCAGCACCTTCTCCTATCTCTGACCAAATAGACCCATTCTCCTTCTTCTTTCTGATTGTCTGTATGCTCCTGCAATACTTTGCCCAATCTTCATCCGAGCAGTCAGGCTGAGGCTCAGCGAATACGGTGGGTTTCATAATTCCATTACACTCCGTTGCGGAACGAGGAATCTCAAAACCTTTCACTAAGTCGATAAAGAATTTCCTACATACTTTCTTCTTTTCAGCAGCAATATCAGGATAATCCGCAGTGAATTTTTTATAATTATCATCATCCTTCAGTTTCTTAAGCAGACTGAAATCAGGTAGATTATTGGTAGTAAGGGTATTATTCAATACCTGGAATTTGTTATCCTTACCTGATTTAACCTCAAGATTCTTCAAACTCTTAATGGCTCCTGCAAGCTGTTTCACCGCTTCAATAAGGGCATTTTTCTTTGTTGTCTGGAGTCCAACAGTTTGTGTCCACATATTCTTAAGTAGTTTATCGCTGGTAATTCCAGCTAACGTTGCTGTTGATACTTTCTTGAAATGAGCAATGATATTCAACTTCGGATTCTGATCAGCTGTAACATCCTCAAATACCCCCTTGAACCCTATAACAGTCTTGGGATCCTTGTCTGGATTAGTCCAAAGATCATTAATGATATTATCAACGGTATTACATTGCAGTTCACCTTTTTCGTTTTTGTAATCATTAATCAACTCGTCGAGCCCCAATTTTTTAGATTTGGCCACCGAATAAAGATTAGATTGATCATCATAACACTTATTCACAACCTTAGTGATCCTTTCAAAAGATTCGGCACATCTTTTATCATCTGAAAAGAGGCTAAACGATGACAAAAATTGAGCCGGTTTCTGCAACGATTTCCTATAGGCTTCAATTGGATAACCAGTCTTTTTACCGCCAGCCTCAAGCATCATAAAGCGACCTGACGAAATCTGGATCTTACCCTCCACAGGCCTAAATATCACCTCTACGATATGTCGAAGTAGAGATAAATCGGTCACATTCACAAGAAGTGAGGCAATCTTATCGGTCAGTATATTAGTGACGGTTCTCGCAATCGTAACTGTATTATAACTCTCACCGTCCATCCACCACTTCTGGCTAATATTCTTACCCGATGACAGTGTCAGGTTGTTACCTGCCTCTATCGACACATTCTTACCTTTGATTTTCACGTCACCATTAGGTGCACTGATAGTAATACCCGTGAAGGCATTGATTTTCACATCACCCCAAGGCGACTTGATCGTGATATTTCTATTGTCGGTACAGCCCTTGATACTCCAAAAGCCATACTTATCGCCCAATTCAATACTACCTTCCATGCTCTTATTGCCACTAAAACCTCCAAAGGACGTTTTTGCAGGATTGAGGCTCTGAATCATCTTAAGACCAGGATTAAAGGATGCAAGAAGTGCATTCAGACCGGCACCATAGCCGTCACTCATCTTGATCGCTTGCCCCGCAGGAGTCCTGTGAACGATGTTATTGGTCCTCAAAGCAAACGGCATTGTAGTATCTACAGTACCTACGACGTAGGGACGCTCCACATTGCCATCAAGGAAATTCACAACCACCTGATCACCCTTGTAATGCTGGGCATAGATTCCTGCATTTTCCGCACCTGAGCTACTGGCAAATAACAACCACGGAGTGCTCCACTCTTTACTTCCTTGCCAATTGAATTTCACGCGCACACGATTCTGACGCAAGGGGTCGTTGACATCTGACACCTGAGCCATCTGAGTACCGGAATACCTCACATGACCTTCTGGGATAATTGATGGGAAATAGCTTGTCTGAGTGCCAGAATTAGTGACTTCAGGAATGGCGGTAACCCTATAACGTACTTCCTTCGTATTTACATGAAGCTCGATATAGATATCGTTTACGATTTCCAACCTCTGAGGCTGATATCCCTCAACTTTCACCACAAGATAATTCACATTATTTTTAGTGATGATCTGTCCTAACTTGATGTCGGGATAGGCGAGATCGAATTCCGCAACGATGGCATTCCTGCCCGACACAAACTCCTGTTTTACGACTTTTTGATAGACGTCAGAATCCAGGATAGGCGAAAACTCTGAGAACGGATTAAACTTCGTTTTACCACTGAACTGCTCATCACCAAATTTGATCTCAGAATTCGACTTTTTGTTGAAATACATATCATCAAAGTCGGTGTTGAGACCTTTACTAAATTTGTCTGCCTGATAAGAGGCTATGCCGTCATCCACAAGCTGGTCAACGAGAAATGTATAAATGGTCTTGTCATTGTTAAGGAAAGCAGCGGCCTTCTTCATCAAATAGACATCACCATCCTTTTCCTTAAAACTCCCAAGACTATCTATCTCCCCCTTAACAATATCATACTTACCTTTAGTCAAAGGGTTATTCAGAATCTGCTTATCAATTGGCGCCTCTGCATTATAAGAGCCAACATTTTCCTGGGTCGGGAAATTCTTAGTCAGATCGCGATAGATGATATTACTTGCAGTATCCAGACGTTTTTTATCAACCGCATCGCCCTTGTAACCGACATTCAACTTACCATCTTCGTAATACAAGAACTCAGCCCACCTGTTGGTGGTGCGCTTCAGAAAAGCATAGAAACTCTCGTTATACTGCACCAGATAAGGGAAGATATGCTCTTGTGAGCCTTTCTTCAACATTCTCTGGTTAGAGGTGTCTATAGATACTAGCGTCTTTTCTTTTGTTTTATAAGGTAATTTGTAGTTCGAAATCTCTTCGGCCAGAATTTCAGAACATAACTTCTTCGTCACAAACGAACGACAGTAGTCCTGCAGTGTCAGCAGCTTGTCAGGACTATACATCTTAAAGGTGACATACAAGGCATCCTGCCTGTATTGGGGTACGATCTCATGAATATAGTAATCAGAGCATAATTCAGTATTGTCACACTTCAATACTACCTGCTTATTGATAAAAGAGGTTTCCAGATTAGATTTAGGAATGAAGGCTGTAAATGTCACTTTGGGGTCATCTGTGCCTTTCTCTTCAGATCCTGGAGCGATCTGAATCTCAGCGATGATCTCATTCGGCTTATACATCTCTTTCGTAAAATGTATATCCTGTATATTGAACGCGAACTTTATGACTCTTGTACCAGTAGTCGCGGTTGTTTTAGGTTTATTCATCCCTTCTTGAACGGTAGTGGTTTTTTTCCATTCCGCTTCATAATAACAATAATCTTCTGCATGGGCAGTTCCAGTTTTCAACGTAAGATCAAGTTGTGTTGATAATGGCTGCCCATCTGAACCTAATGTACCGGTCACATCGACAATCTTCAATGTTATTGTTCCTGGATCCTCTTTTTTTGTTGATATATCTGCCATAGTCTTTAAATTTTAATGGATGAATACACTCTTCAAATTATTCTGTTCTTCTCTACCCAGATAGATGGTAGAACGTACCAGTATCTCCACGTTGAGCAGCATCTGCTTGTCGACACCGTCCTCGTCTTTCATACTGTTATAGACCTCCTCCACGCCTACGATAAAGCCGTTTATCACCATGCCGTCCTCACAATCAGCCATACGACGGTTGGCATCGTAAGTAATATTAAACAAGATGGAGTAGTCGTAATGACCGTTCAAGGCCAGACGCTGATAAAACTCTTTCGCATGCACCGGTGAATTAACGCGGATAGTAAATTTCATGATCACAGGCTTGGTAGCACCATATACATCACTGCTATTATTGCGCAAACGCTCACACTCATATGAGAATTGCTGAATGATCAAACAGTTCTCCTTCAGCACATTCTTGGGATTATCCAGATAATTATCTGGAACAATCACCGCTCTTAACTCATTCGACAGTATTGCCATAACCTACATATTATAAATGCTGAAAAACAATCGTATCAACAGTGATTGTCTCCGCCTCGATCGCAAGTCTCAAGTTACGCCGACGCGAAGAGTTGATATCATAACTTTCTGAGAGGGAGAAGCACTTGGCATTCTCGAAGAAGATCACTTGGGCGTCTTTCTCATCCAGCTTTGCCTCTGCAGCCAAGCTGATAATGATGCGCCCGCTCTGTACACCTTGCTTGTCATACCAGTCAAACAGGTTCAGATCGTTCTTACCTGGAGCTATCACGTCGAGTTCCAGACGCTCGCAACGGGCGACACCTTCCGGACGGTATGAATTGAAGGGACGTTTGAACACAAATCGGCAGTCTGACACCAGATAACTCTTGGAGTAGCGTCCGATATTGTTATCGCCAAATTCTAATGCTGCTAATAATGCCATACTTATTTTAGTTTTAAAATTTTTGTTGCAAAGATAAGATTTATGACGCTTGCATGCAAGCATTCGCACCCGATTTTTCACCCACTTGTTGCGACAGAGGCGACAATTGGCGACAGACAGCCTGTTATCAGCTTTCGTGCTGTCGCGCTTCGAGGGTCTGCGTGATGTGCTGCTCACGATGACAGATGCGCACCTCAATACCAAACTTCTCGTGGATATGCTCCGCCAGATGCTGGGCTGAATACACACTGCGATGCTGACCGCCAGTACAGCCGAAACAGAACATCAGCGAGGTGAAACCACGCTGGATGTAACGGCGCACATGGGCATCCGCCAACTTATACACTGAGTCGAGGAACGTCAGGATCTCTCCATCGTCCTCCAGGAAGCGGATCACCGGCTCGTCGAGACCCGTCAACTTCTTATACGGCTCATAACGACCGGGGTTGTGGGTACTGCGACAGTCGAACACATAACCGCCACCATTGCCGCTCTCATCCTCAGGAATACCCTTGGTAAACGAGAAGCTGAACACACGCACCACCAACGGACCCTGAGCGTCATACTTCGAGAAGGTGGCCGGTCCATCCTGCGGGTGAGCCTTATATGGGTTAAGATCGGTGGTCTTATAGCCGTCGGCACGACTACCCATCGTCTCTATCTGGGCATACTGGGGCAACTCAGTAAGCTGTCTGAGCACCTCCATCAGATAGGGATAGTGGAACTGGGAGGAGCTTGCCAACAGCTCGCGCAGGTTATGGATGGCAGGCGGTATCGACTCGATAAAATGCTTCTTCTGCTCGTAATAACCTCTGAAGCCATAAGCGCCCAGCACCTGCAGGGTACGGAACAGCACGAACAGCGACAGCCGGTTGGCGAAATGACGGGCAGGAGGCACCTCGGTATAGTTCTTCAGTGAGTTGTAATACTCGTACACGAGTTCACGCCTCAGTTTATGAGGATACTTGGCAGATGCCTGCCAGAGGAATGAAGCTAAGTCGTAGTAATAAGGGCCTTTTCTTCCACCCTGATAATCGATGAAACGGGGATTACCCTCAGGGTCGAGCATCACGTTGCGTGCCTGGAAGTCTCGATAGAGGAAACACTCCATCTCCGGCACCGGATTATCGGTATCCGTCGTCAGATCCTTGGCAAACAGGCGGAAGTCTGCCTCCAGCTTCAACTCATGGAAGTCGAGCTCCGTGGCTTTCAGGAAGCAGTATTTGAAGTAGTTCAGGTCGAACAGCACGCTATCCACATTAAACTCCGCCTGGGGATAGCAGTTGGAGAAGTCGAGCCCGCGGGCACCACGTATCTGGATGTTCGGCAACTCACGGATTGTCTTGCGCAACAGCTCCTGCTCCTTCAGCGTATAACGGCCGCCCGCCTCACGACCACCCCGGACAGCGTCGAAGAGCGACACCGACCCGAGGTCAGTCTGCAGGTAGCGCAGCTCATCGTCACTGGCTGCCAGCACCTCTGGCACTGGCAGTTTCCGACGGTTAAAATGCTCTGTCAGATAGATAAAGGCGTGATTTTCATCGCGGCTGGTGCCAATTACCCCAATCACGGTTTGCCCGTCTTGATCGGTCAGCCTGAAGTAGGAGCGGTTACTCCCCGCCCCCGTCAGTTGATGGACATGGGCAGGCTCTGCCCCCTTCCATTGCCTATAGAGATCTATCAGTTTCTGCATATCTGGGGACAAAGATAGGAAAAAAATCAAAAAGAAAAGAAAGAATTAGCCAAAAAATATCGAGCCGTTACTTAATATACTTCATAATGATATCCACGATTTCATCTTCAGACAGGCAGTCGGCATAGACCACAAGGTCGTAGTTACGGGTATCATAACGCGAAGTGCCGGTATATTTCCTGACATAGTTCTCACGCATCTTGTCCACCTTCTCAATGATCTTGCGGGCAGTGTCGCGGGAGACGTTCTGCTTGCGCATCACCCGATTCACACGGTAGGGCAACGAAGCCTGGATGAAGATGCTCAGGTGGTTGGGATGGGCACGGAACACATCGAATGCGGAGCGACCGGTAATGACGCACGACTCATTCTCGGCGATGCCTTGCAGAATCTCCGTCTCTGCTTTGTAGAAATCATCGGTGGTTGGCTGATCGAACAGACTCTTCACATCCTCTGGATTGTGATACGGGCTATGCTCCAGTATCCAGCTCCCGCCAATGCTCGCCACGCGCTTAAAATCCTCCCACCATGGATGGTTGCTGCCTTTCAGCTTTTCGATCTCCTCGGTAGTGAGATTGTACTTCTCTTCCAGACTCTTAATGAGCACCTTGTCATAGAGTGCAACACCCAGCTTCTCTGCCAGCTTACGGGCTATGGTCCGACCGCCGCTACCTAACTCGCGGTTAACGGTGATCACAAATTTCTCGTTCTTCTTCATTACATATCCTTATGGATGTTAACCATCTTACAGGGGAACCAGAAAGTAGCATTGGTCTTTCTGCCTGTCTCTGAAGTGATATCCAACTCGCCACCAAGCGCATCGACGATCGCTCTGCACAACGAGAGCTCAAGGCCCGACGATTCGTTTGTCAGGTTCAGCGCATCTTCTCGCTGAAGGAACGCGTAGATATCCTCACCTATCACCTCTGCCTGACCATTTCCCATATAACTGATAACCACCTTCAGGCCTTTACGCTCATTGGTATAGTAGATGGTGATATCGCCTTGGGCAATGTGATTGGCGGCATTCGTCAGCAGATGCATCATGAGCTGGTGCATGAAGTTGGTGTCGAGACGGCCTCGGCAGTGTGGCGACAAATCTGTTCTGACACGTACGGACGTGTCTTTCTTGGCAACAGTCTGCGCCTCACGACGGTAAGAAGCAAACAGTTCGGAGAGATTCACCTCAATAAAGGTGAATGCGGGGGTGATACCCTCAAACTTCGACAGCTCCAGCAGGTGGCCGATGAAACTCAGCACATCCTGAGTGCTCTTGTTGATACGGGTAGCCATCTCCCTCACCTGAGCAGGCTGCATCTGATCATCCCTTTCTTCAAGGATGAGGTTGCTATATCCCAGGATGGCTTTCACTGGCGTGCGCAGGGCACGACTGATATTGTCCAGGAACACGGTTTTCAACAATTCACTCTTCTGAGCACGTTTAGTCTCTCTCTTCAGCTGGCGTTCATAATAGCGGTACATAAACCAGAAGGCAGCACCGAAGCCTACCAGCAACACACAGATAATAATCAAAAATAAGGCAACCATAAGCTTATAATTATTAGTATTGCGACTGCAAAGATAATTATTTTATTTGAATATACCAAATTATTTCATAAAAAAAACCGATTGTCTCCCGACAACCGGTTCTCAAAAACAAACTACTTAAAAACTAATCTACTAAAACAAATCAAAAAAATATCTTTATTTAAATGTTCAATTACTACATTGTCGAGGGGTATTTTGAATAGTTAATGCATTAACGATTAATCCGTCACGTTGCAAAATTAATTTGTTTTTTTCTTCTTTCCAAGAAAAAAAGAAAAAAAAGAGTGTCTTTTTACAATTGCTAACAAAAAATGGGGATGAGCCATTTGGCTCACCCCTCATTTTGATATGTAGGCTTTGCAAAATTACATCATTCCACCCATTCCTGGGGCACCGCCCATTGGCATGGCAGGCTCCTTCTCAGGCTTGTCGCAGATAAGGCACTCTGTGGTGAGGAACATGCCGGCGATAGAAGCGGCATTCTCCAGAGCCACACGGGCTACCTTAGCCGGGTCGATGACACCGGCCTCGCGCAGATCCTCATATACATCGGTACGGGCATTGTAACCGAAGTCGCCCTGACCCTCACGAACCTTCTGAACAACGACAGCACCTTCGCCACCGGCGTTGGTGACAATCTGGCGCAACGGCTCTTCGATGGCGCGGCAGATGATGTTGATACCGGTCTGCTCGTCGGCATTGTCGCCCTTCACATCCTTCAGGGCCTCCTGAGCGCGGATGTAGGTAGTACCGCCACCAGCTACAACACCTTCCTCGATGGCAGCACGGGTAGCGCAGAGCGCATCATCCACACGATCCTTCTTCTCCTTCATCTCTACCTCTGAGTTGGCACCTACATAGAGTACGGCTACACCACCGGCCAACTTAGCCAGACGCTCCTGCAGCTTCTCCTTGTCGTAAGAAGAGGTGGTCACCTCGATCTCCTTCTTGATCTGGGCGATACGATCCTGGATGGCCTGCTTATCGCCGGCACCATTCACGATGGTCGTATTGTCCTTAGAGACAGTCACCTTGTCACAGGTACCCAGCATCTCAAGGGTTGCCTGCTCCAGCTTCAGACCCTTCTCCTCACTGATCACAACGCCGCCAGTCAGGGTTGCGATATCCTCGAGCATCGCCTTACGACGGTCGCCGAAGCCAGGAGCCTTCACAGCGCAGATCTTCAGACCGCCACGCAGACGGTTCACAACGAGTGTGGTAAGAGCCTCTGAGTCAACATCCTCGGCAATCACGAGCAAGGGGCGTCCGCTCTCAGCAGCAGGCTGCAGAATGGGCAGGAAGTCCTTGATGTTTGAGATCTTCTTGTCGTAGATCAGGATGTAAGGGTTCTCCATCACGCACTCCATCTTCTCTGAGTCGGTGATGAAGTAAGCAGACAGATAACCGCGGTCGAACTGCATACCCTCTACCACACCGATATGGGTATCACGGCTCTTGCTCTCCTCGATGGTGATGACACCATCCTTGGAAACCTTGCGCATAGCCTCGGCCAGCAGTTCACCGATCTCCTTATCGTTGTTGGCAGATACGGTAGCTACCTGCTCAATCTTATCGTAGTTGTCGCCCACGAGCTCGGCACTCTTGGCAATATGCTCGGTCACAGCCTTTACGGCCTTGTCGATACCGCGCTTCAGATCCATAGGATTAGCACCTGCGGTAACGTTCTTCAAGCCTTCCGACACGATGGCCTGAGCCAGGATGGTAGCAGTGGTGGTACCATCACCGGCATCGTCACCAGTCTTAGAGGCTACGCTCTTAACGAGCTGTGCACCTGTGTTCTCGAACTTGTCCTCCAACTCGATCTCCTTGGCTACGGTTACACCGTCCTTAGTGATCTGGGGAGCACCGAACTTCTTCTCGATAACCACGTTGCGGCCCTTAGGACCAAGTGTTACCTTTACTGCGTTTGCCAACTGGTCAACGCCCTGCTTCATCGCATCGCGGGCGTCAATATTGAATTTAATATCCTTTGCCATAAACTTTCAAAATTTAAAAATTAAACAATTTAAAAATGTAACAATTCAAATTTTTACATTTTAGCATTTTTACATTTTTACATTTGCGATTATTTCTCAATAACCGCCAACACGTCGCTCTGGCGCATCATCAGATACTTCTCACCCTCGAACTCGAGTTCTGTACCGGAATACTTGCCGTAAAGCACTTCATCGCCCTCTTTCAGGATCATTGCCTCGTCTTTGGTTCCCTGGCCTACAGCCTTGATAGTGCCGTGAAGGGGTTTCTCCTTAGCTGTATCAGGAATGATAATACCACCGATTTTCTCTTCTGCAGGTGCTGGCAATACCAACACGCGGTCTGCTAATGGTTTGATGTTCATAATCTTTATTATTTATTTGTTTAACGTTTATTATTCTATACCTTATTATATATATAGGCAAAAACGGTCTTTCAATCGTCTCGCCATATTTTATGCCAAAAGTATGCCAACAACAAGGTGTGTGACAACTTGTCAGCAAATAAAGTCAGTTAAAAAGCTTAAATCACCCAATTTTTCACGGATAACTGTTTTGCGATTCACTTTTTTATTGTACCTTTGCAGCTGTTACGTAACAATAAACCACTTTATTATGAAACAATTCTTCAAAATGACGTTTGCCACCGTCTGTGGTATCGCCATCTTTCTGGTAGTAACCGGATTTTTCCTGACCATCTCGCTCCTGGGAATGGTTGCCAGTGATTCGGCATCTACTAAAGTTAAAGACAACTCAGTCTTTGTGATCAAGCTCAATGGTAACATTGAAGAACGCGCTTCGGCAGGATCACCGCTCGATGAGTTGTTAGGTGTGGACGAGATCAGCACGATAGGTCTCGACGACGTGATCAGTGCCATCCGTAAGGCAAAGGACAACGAAGACATCAAGGGCATCTATCTGGAAGGCGGTTCGCTCGGCTTCGATGCACCTGCCACCGCCCAGCAGCTGCGCGACGCGCTGAAGGACTTCAAGAAGAGCGGCAAGTGGATCGTTGCCTATGCCAACCAGTATCATCAGGTATCCTATTATGTGGCATCGGTAGCTGACAACATCTATCTGAACGATCATGGCGCCATCGACTTCAGAGGTCTCGGTGGCAAGCGCGAATACTATAAGGGATTGTACGACAAGCTCGGTATCAAGTATATGGCTGCTAAGGTGGGCAAATACAAGAGCTACGTGGAGAGCAACACCCTGACGGGCATGAGCGACTACGACCGCGAGCAGCGTACTGCCTATCAGAACGGCATCTGGAACTATATGCTGAAAGAGATGGCTGAGAGCCGTAAGGTGAAGGCCGAGGCGCTGAACCAGTTGGCCAACGACAGCATCATGGCATTCGCCGACCCCAACGACTATGTGAAGGCCAGACTGATCGACAAGGTGATATTCCCTGAGGAGATCAAGGCTGAGATCAAGAAGCGCCTGAAGATCGATAAGGACGACGATATCCACCAGCTCACGCTGAGCGACATGCTCAACGTGAAGTCGGAGAAGGATGACGACGGTGATAAGATCGCCATCTACTATGCCTATGGCAGTATTGTGGACAGTGAGACCATCAACAAGCTGCAGGGCGGTGGGCACAGCATCGTGGGTAAGACTACCGCTGAAGACCTGCGCAAGCTCGCCGATGACGACGATGTCAAGGCCGTGGTGTTCCGTGTGAACTCCGGTGGCGGCAGTGCCGTGGCATCTGAGCAGATCCGTCATGCCGTGAAACTGCTGAAGGCCAAGAAGCCGGTGGTGGTTTCGATGGGTGGTGCTGCCGCCTCTGGTGGCTACTGGATCAGCTCACCCGCCAACTATATCGTGGCAGAGCCTACCACCATCACGGGTAGCATCGGTATCTTCGGACTGATCCCCAACTTCAGCGGACTCGTTACCGACAAGCTCGGTGTCACTTTCGACGGTGTGAAGACTAATAAGTTCTCTGACTATGACGAGGAACTGATCTTGGGTAAGAACCCCGACGAGATCATGAAGTATATGCAGACCTATGTCGATAAAGGGTATCAGCAGTTCCTCACCATCGTATCTGAAGGGCGCGGCATCAAGCCCGCAGAGGTGGATTCCATCGGTCAGGGGCGTGTATGGCTCGCCAGCGATGCTTTGAAGATCAAGCTGGTGGATAAGCTCGGCAGTCTCGACGATGCCGTGAAGAAAGCTGCCGAACTCGCCAAGTTGAAGGAGTATCACTGTGAGACCTATCCCAACAAGGGCAGCTGGATCGACCAGTTCATGCCTGACGAGGATAAGGGCTCTTACCTCGACAGCCAGTTGCACAAGGAGTTCAAAGCACTCTTAGGCGACCTCTACGAGCCGCTGATGGAGATCCGTCAGACCGTGAAGGAAGGCAGTCGCATGCAAGCCCGCATGCTCGATGACGTGAGAGTGAAATAAGAGGCGGGAGGCGAGATCTGATGGAGGGTGATCTGATATACACCAACAAGCACCTGCGCCCGCTGAGCTGGCTCTACGGTTTGGGAGTCGGCTTCAGAAACTTCCTCTTTGAGACAGGGGTCCTGAAGAGCCATTCCTATGCCACGCCCGTCATCTCTGTGGGTAACATCACCGTAGGCGGAACAGGTAAGACACCGCATGTGGAGTACCTGATCCGCCTGTTGAAGGACAAGACGAACCTGGCGGTCCTCAGTCGCGGTTACAAGCGGAAGAGCCATGGGTTCGTGCTGGCCGACGACAACTCGACGATGTATGACATTGGTGACGAGCCTTTCCAGATGAAACAGAAGTTCCCCGATATCACGGTGGCTGTCGATAAGAAACGTACACGTGGCATCAGCCGGCTTACCAGTGGTGCTGCCGGCAAGGATATCGATGTGATCGTGCTTGACGATGCCTTCCAGCACCGGTACGTCAAGCCAGGCATCAACATTCTGCTGGTGGATTACCACCGCCTGATCATCTACGATGAGCTGCTGCCGTCAGGGCGTCTCCGCGAGCCTGCCGGCAGTAAGGACAGGGCCGATATCGTGATTGTCACGAAGTGCCCGCCTGACATAAAGCCGATGGACTTCCGTGTCCTCACCAAGGCGCTGAACCTCTACCCTTACCAGCAGCTCTACTTCTCCACCTTTGAGTATGGAGAGCTAGTTCCCCTAGGAGACCTAGGAGGCCTAGGCAGCCTAGAAAGCCTAGCCACCCTAGCCACCCTAGCCCCCTACCACACCCTCCTGCTCACAGGCATCGCCTCGCCCGAACAGATGAGACAAGATCTCGAGAGATATGCCAAGGATATCCACCCGTTGACCTTTGCCGACCATCATCAGTTCAAGGAGAAGGATATCCGCCTGATCAACGAGACGTTCAGCCAGCTCCCCTCGCCCAAGTGCATCATCACCACGGAGAAAGATGCCGTGCGTCTGAGAATGGTAAAGGGACTGAGCGACGAAGTGCTGCAGCACCTCTACGTGCTGCCCATCCGCATCAAACTGATGCTCGGGCAAGAAGAAGCATTTAACAAGCATATTATAGACTATGTACGCAAAAATTCAAGAAACAGCATCCTGGCTAAAAGCAAGGATGACTACAAGCCCAAAGACAGCGATTATTCTGGGGACCGGCCTCGGACAATTAGCTTCAGAAATAACCGATAAGAACGAGATCCCTTATACGGAGATCCCCAACTTCCCCGTCTCTACGGTTGAGGGGCATAGCGGCAAACTCATCTTCGGCAAGCTGGGCGGCGTGGAGATTCTCGCCATGCAGGGACGCTTCCACTTCTATGAGGGCTACTCCATGAAGGAGGTCACCTTCCCTGTGCGCGTGATGTACGAGCTGGGCATTACGACACTCTATGTATCGAATGCGGCAGGCGGCATGAACCCGAAGTTCAAGATCGGCGACCTGATGATCATCACCGACCATATCAACTTCTTCCCGGAGCACCCGTTGCGCGGTAAGAACTTCCCCACGGGTCCGCGCTTCCCGGATATGCACGAGACCTATGACTACAACCTCATCGCCGAGGCCGACATGATTGCCAACGAGCTCAACATCCCCGTGCAGCATGGTGTGTATGTGGGTGTGCAAGGTCCTACCTTCGAGACACCTGCCGAGTACCGCATGTATCACACCCTGGGTGGCGACGCCGTGGGCATGAGTACCGTACCCGAGGTGATTGTGGCACACCATTGCGGCATCAAGACCTTCGGTATCTCGGTGATTACCGACCTGGGAGGCTTCGATGATCCCGTAGAGGTCAGCCATGAGGAGGTGCAGGAGGCTGCCAATTCGGCACAGCCCAAGATGACAGCCATCATGCGTGAGATGATCTACAGAGCAGAGTTTATTGAAACCCATGGCAAGGAAAAGTTTAACACTGATCACCCGACAGAACGATGGAAATAGCAAAATTAGGAGAGTTCGGTCTGATAGACCGTCTGACAAAAGACATAGAACTGAAGAACGACAGCACCAGGAAGGGGGTTGGCGACGACTGTGCCGTACTCAGCTATCCCGACAAGGAGGTGCTTGTCACCACCGACCTGCTGATGGAAGGGGTGCATTTCGACCTGACCTATATCGACCTAAAGCACCTGGGGTATAAGTCGGCGATGGTGAACATCAGCGATGTGTTCGCCATGAACGGCACCCCGCGCCAGATGACGGTCTCACTGGCACTGAGCAAGCGTTTCACCGTAGAGGACATGGAGACCTTCTATGAAGGTCTGCGCCTGGCATGCGACAAGTGGGGCGTGGATATCGTGGGCGGCGACACCACGTCGAGCTACACCGGCCTGGCCATCAGCATCACCTGTATCGGTGAGGCCCGTAAAGAGGATATCGTGTATCGCAGCGGTGCCAGGGACACCGATCTCATCTGCGTCTCAGGTGACCTGGGTGCCGCCTATATGGGACTCCAGCTGCTGGAGCGTGAGAAGAGCGTGTATTACCAGCAAGTGGAAGAGGCAAAAAAGAAAAACGACAAGCGTGCCCTCGAGGCACTGGCACACTTCCAGCCCGACTTCAGCGGTAAGGAGTACCTGTTGCAGCGCCAGCTTCAGACCGAGGCACGCGGCGACATTATCGGGAAGCTGCGCGAGGCGGGCATCCGCCCCACTGCGATGATGGACATCAGCGACGGTCTCTCTTCCGAACTGCTACATATCTGTAAACAGTCGGGCGTGGGCTGTCGCATCTATGAGAAGAATATCCCCATCGATTATCAGACGGCTGTGATGGCTGAGGAACTGAACATGAATGTCACCACCTGCGCCCTGAATGGCGGCGAGGACTATGAGTTGCTGTTCACCGTTCCCATCGGCGATCATGAGAAGATAGAGCAGATAGACGGTGTCAAGCTCATCGGACATATCACCGATGCCAAGTTCGGCAAGGTGCTCGTCACCCGTGACAACCAGGAGTTTGAGCTCAAGGCACAGGGGTGGAATCCGCTGAGCAGCGAGAGCCATTAAGCTCGCTTTCTAACTTTTTTCGAAAAAAGTTCCCCAAATATTTGGTGGGTTCAAAAAAAAGTCGTACCTTTGCACCCGCAAACGAAAGGATTGCAAATTTGACACAATGGTGCCTTAGCTCAGTTGGTAGAGCATCGGACTGAAAATCCGTGTGTCCCCGGTTCGATTCCTGGAGGTACCACTCCTCCTTTCATTAGCCCGGTTT
>CADCFA010000002.1 GCA_902800595.1 uncultured Prevotellaceae bacterium
CTCAACGAAGAATTTCCCACAGGAAATGGATGCCTACACCTTCCGTGAGATGATTGGCTGGGGCGCACAGATTCCCGGACGCGACTATACCAACCACGAGGAGGATATTTACGTAGGTTATCGCTATTTCGACACCTTCCAGAAGAATGTAGCCTACCCCTTCGGTTTCGGTCTCAGCTATACCACGTTCAGCTTCTCTAAGCCTATGGTAAAAGCTAAGGGCAAGGATGCTGTCGAAGTCAGCATCACCGTTAAGAACACTGGTTCTGTCGCAGGAAAAGAAGTGGCTCAGGTCTATGTCAAGGCCCCCAAGGGACATCTTGAGAAGCCCGTACAGGAGTTGAAGGCATTTGCCAAGACCCGTGAGTTGAAGCCCGGTGAGGCTCAGACCCTGACGATGGTCATCCCTGTGCGCGACCTGGCATCATTCGACGAGGCAAACAGCCAGTGGCTCACAGAGGCTGGCACCTATACCTTCTGCATTGGTTCTAGTAGTCGTGACATCACTGCTACAGCTCAGTTGAAGATCGCTGAATATACAGAGAAAACTTCAAACGCATTGGCTCCCCAGCAGGAACTTAAGCTGTTGAAGCAATAATCCCCTCCTTTTAGCGACAGTTGTTCTGATAGCAGCTGTCGCTAAAAGTACAGATATGCCGTAAAGCGGCATCATTAAAAACTATTTATCAAAAATGTACAAACCAACATTCAACAAGCGCCAAGTCTTGGTTTTCCATCATTTTGGGAACAAAGGCTACTCGCTATTCAGTTGTCTGGGTCGCGAGGTTGTATGCAGTGTGCTCTCTGTAGCCACACTGACCTATGCCTCAGCAGAGAGTGTCTCGACAAACCCTGTCGTGACAGACTCCACAGCCATGACAACAGCACGCGAGATGCAACTCGAGGAGGTCAGTGTTACTGGCTCCCGGGCGCCCCTGACGAGAAGTCAGGCTGCGAGAATGGTCACTGTACTGGATCGTGCAGATATTGCGCAGGCTCCAGTACAAAGTATTAACGATTTGCTGAAGTACGCCATAGGCGTCGATGTCCGTCAGCGAGGTCCTATTGGTGCCCAGACCGACATCTCCATCCGAGGAGGTACCAGCGAACAAATCATCATCTTACTCAACGGCATCAACATCTGTGATCCGCAGACAGGACACAATGTGATGGATTTGCCCATTGATCTCAGTGAGATTGTGCGCATCGAGGTTCTCGAAGGTCCTGCTGGCCGTATCTATGGCACATCATCACTTGTCGGTGCCATCAATATCGTCACCCGCCCTGCCAACACCACGAGTGCTGATGTTACTGTAGAAGGTGGTTCCTATGGCTATCTCAAGGCAAGTGGCAGAGCCAATCTGCAGAAGGGGAAGTGGAATAACCAGATGAGTGCCGGCTATAGCCGCAGCGATGGGTACAGCCGATCGAAAGATGGTTCATTAAACACTGATTTCAGTGGTAGCAAAGCCTTCTACCAAGGACAATACGAAGACGATGCCGTACGAGTGAACTGGCATTTGGGCATTGCCGATAAAGGCTGGGGCTCCAGTACCTTCTATGCTTCACCAAAATGGCAGGCTGACGACCAGTACGAGCATACCACCAAGCTCTTCACAGCCATACAGGCTCAGACAAAATATGGTCGTCTGCGTTTTGCCCCTAGTATCTATTGGAATCAGAACCGCGATCGTTACGAGGGCTATCGAGGACAGGCTGATAAGATGAAATACAACTACAATCGCACGAACGTCTATGGTGTAAACCTTAACAGTTATTTCGACTGGGTAGCTGGCCGCACTGCCTTTGGCGCTGAGATTAGAAATGAAGATCTCGTCAGCGGCAACCTGGGGGAACCCCTTTCACAGCCCCACCATATCTGCGGCACTGACCGCGATTACACCCTCGGCGTGAATCGGACCAATATCAGTGGCTATCTAGAGCATAACCTGCTGTTCAAGAATTTCACCCTCTCAGCAGGATTGGTAGCCGTCAAGAACAGCTGGAGCAACATGAATATGAGCATCTATCCAGGTATCGATATGAGTTATCGTCCTGGCCAGAAATGGAAACTGCATGCCTCGTATAACACCTCACTCCGTATGCCTTCATTTACGGAGATGTACTACAAGGTACAGGGCTATAATGCTGATCCCCATCTGAAACCAGAAGAGATGCAAGCTATTGAGGCAGGTGTTACTTATCACACCCTGCCTTTCACTTTCAACGCTACCTTCTGGTATCATCACGGCAAGAACATGATCGACTGGATTATGGACACCTCAAAAGGAGAACAGGCAGTATGGGAAAGTGTTAACCACACGAAGATCAACAGTATCGGGCTGGAAGTATCGACTGGTATTGACTTCAAGCAACTGCTCCCCAACCAGCATGTGCTGAAGGATCTTAAACTCAGCTATAGTTACATTGATCAAGATAAGGAACAGGAGGCCAACATCGTATCGCAGTATGCCCTTGAATACATACGCCATAAGTTCATTGGGAATCTTGGTTTACAGATAGCTAGGAAACTGGGACTCACCATGACAATCCGATGGCAGGATCGCATAGGCTCTTACACTGATTTCGATGGCAATGTCAACAACTATAGTCCCTATTGCCTGACTGATGCACGACTTACCTGGCAAGAGCACACCTGGAAGCTCTATGTAGAGGCTACGAACCTCTTCAATACGAGCTACCACGACTATGGCCTGGTAGAACAACCTGGTCGCTGGCTCATCGCCGGCCTCAGCCTCCATCTGTAAACACTTAATACTGGGGCTAAGCCCCAGTATTAAGTAAAGGCAGAATTTCTAGAATTAAATCTAGCACTTTCTACATTTAAATCAAAAAAGTTCTAGAATTAAATCCCGCAAATAATGGTTCGTAGAAGTATTTCCCTTAATATGTACGCTATTTCTTCAGCATAAAGGAGTTTTCGATACTGCTTAGTTCTGCAGAAAACGCATGATCCACTTTCAAACGCTGTTCAACCGTATTGCAGCTGTGAATCACTGTTGAATGGTCGCGCCCGCCAATAAGCTGTCCGATACGCCCCGCAGGCATCTTGGTGTATTTCTGAGCCAGATACATGGAGATCTGACGTACCTGTACAAAATTGCGCTTACGGCTCTTACTGAACACATTCTGCTGCGTCACACCATAATGATTGCAGACCTTCTCAAGAATATCGTCGATGGTCAGCGGATGGTTGTCCACCTTGACAGCACGCTTGATAACACGCTCAGCCAGACGCATATCCACATTTGAGTTATATACGATGGAATAAGCCATCAATGAGTTCACAACTCCTTCCAAGTCGCGCACACTGCCATTAGCCGTCTCTGCAATAAATCGAATCACCTCAGCAGGAATCTTCAAACCGTCACGGCGACACTTGGCATTCAGGATATCCACGCACAACTGCACATTTGGTTTCTCAAGCTCAGCAATAAGACCACAAGAGAAGCGAGTCAACAGACGATCCTTCATACCTTGCAGATCTACTGGCGGACGATCGCTGGCAAGAATGATCTGCTTGCCACAACGGAACAGATGATTGAAGATATGGAAGAAGGTGTCTAATGTCTTCGGAGAATTCATCCACTCCTGAATATCATCAACAATCAGCACATCAATAGACTGATAGAAGTTGATGAAATCGTTTGTTGTATTATGGCGTACGGAGTCTGTAAACTGCACCTGGAAGAGGCGTGCTGACACATACAGCACACGTTTCTGAGGATAAGTCTCCTTACAACGTACACCTATAGCATTGATCAGATGCGTCTTACCACAGCCGGAAGGGCCAAAGATAAAGAAGGGATTGAACGTAGTCTTACCAGGATGCTCTGCAATTGAGAGACCTACGGTACGAGGCAGCTTATTACTGTCACCTTCTATATAATTATGGAATGTCTTCTTTGGATCAAGCTGAGGATTCAAAGCCTGAGGTCTGGCAGCATCCAATGTGGTTGGGGACATGTTGCCTCCATTGATGGGTCGTGGAGATTCGATCTCAGCAGGACACTCACTGTCCACATCCTGCACAATGCCATGCCCCTTGTCTGTAAGAACCCTGTAACGAAGCGTCACTTCAGTCCCAAACACTCGCGCGAGTACCTTACTTAATAGTCCTACGTAATACTGCTCCAAGTACTCGTACACGTACATACTTGGAACCTGCACCAAAAGCTCATGACTGGCCTCAGAGTAAGACTCGAAGACAATTGGCGCAAACCACGTTTTAAATTGCTGCTCTGTAACGTTAGCCTCAATCAGTTGAAGGCAGTTGTCCCAAAGCGCCTGATGACTATTCTCCATTTCGGCGATTGTTATTTTTAACTATTTAATATAGGTACAAGACTTAGGCTTGTAGAGTTTATAATTGTGATGCAAAGGTACATATTTTTTTTTTACCAAACAAATGTCAATAAATATGAGCCATGTGTACAAATGTGCCCAAGTCTCTATTTTTGTGGCAGTTAGAATGTTTCACGGATTGGTGATTTTATGATGCTACTTGCAAGATTCAAATGCCCTATAATTAGCACTTTTCAGCTAACTTATCTTCCCTTCAAGTTTGACATAAGCCAAACGGAACCTCCTTATTAACAAGAAGTTCGGCTTGATTTATATCATATTGACTTGCATTAGGGAATCTGATTTTTATTTAGACAAAATCTATTTTACTTATTTTTTCTTCCAAAAACAGAGAAGTGAACATAGCGTTTTGGATTCTGTTTGAGGTCGATCATCAGTGAGTCGGCATGAATCATCGTTGAATTCAAGTTGTTATACAATTCCGGGTCGCGCATCAGCAGTCCAAGCGTACCCTCTTTGCTATTCAACTTAGCTGTCATCTGCTCCACATTCTGAAGGGTATTGTTGACTTTTGCCATCGTAGTGGCCAGATCAAGCTCGTTCAGCTGATGCGTAAATTCATTCGCATTGGCAAGCATACCATCGGCATTTTTCAGCATCGACGGCATCTGTTGATTCAGACTGCTTGTCAGCTTATTCAGTTCATTGGTGGTTTTCGTCAGATTTCCCGTTATATCATCGATATGATGCAGGGAGTTCTTCAAGGCGGGATCAGCCAGAAGCATATTCACGCTGGTGAGAATAGAATCCAACTTAGGCAGCATAGCCTGAATCTGCGGCACCACACCTGATGCCATATTCATCACACCAACATGCACACCGCCCAAAATCGTATCACCAGGCGCAGCCAGATCCGCAGGATTCGGGCCAAGCACCAGTTCGAGTTTGATGTTGCCTAAAAGGTCGCTGACAATCTCTGCACGACTTTCCTTCGGAAGGCGCATCTCCTTATTCAGGCCTACCACTGCCACAATCTGGTTCTGACTATTATAATCATAGGCGATACTCTCTACGACACCCACCTTAAAGCCATTTGCATAGATAGGACTTGAGGCAGTGAGTCCAGAGATATTATCAAATCTCACATAATATTTATTGTCGGACGAGAACATGGTCAAACCTTTCAGGAACTGAAGTCCTAAATACAACACTACAATTCCCACGATGGCTACAACACCTATCTGTATTTCTTTTGCGAACTTACTCATATCTCTAACTTCTTATCTATTTCTCTTAAACTCTTTGATGGCTTCCAGGATATTCATTTTACTGCCATCCTTAAAGGCTATGACAAATGCTTCAGGGAAGTCGGCAAGCAGCTCTTTACGAAGCCGGTTAATGGCATTATAGTCCTCAGACGAGCCTATCGTATATTTATACATACCGTTCTCCAGATAGGGAACAGCATCGCGATGCTTTCTTAATCGGGCATCACCTGCTTTCAGCTTCACAGAGCTGGCAAATATCTGCACCTTAAAGATGGGTACGGATGGTTGGGGTGCCACCTTGACAGGCTCAGGAGCTGGCTGCTCTACGACTGGCTGCGAAGACTCCACTTCTTTCGCTGGCTGAACTTCTTTTGCTGGCTGAACAGGCTGAGTGGATTGAACAGGCTGCACAGTCTCCTCTGGTACAGGTTTAGGCTGAGGGATATCCTTCACAGGACTCAGATCGATACCTTCAGGCACCACCAGTGTCTCTGTCTTTGCGGGTTCTTCCTGAGTTTCCTTTTTCTTCTCTTTCTCAGGCTTCACCTCTTTCACTTCCTTTACCTCCTTTTGTGGTACAATCTGCGGAATAACGACCTCTTTCTCTTCAGGCTCAGCCTGGAAAGGAATCGTGATGTTGCCACCATGCTTCTTGCGATAAGCCAGGAAGGCATTGAAGATACCACGGGCATATTCATCTTCTGCTGCCCTTGAGTTCATATACCGCTCTTCATCCCGGGTAGAGATAAAGCCAAGTTCAATCAGACAACCAGGCATCGACGACAGGCGCAGCACTGCGAGATTATCCTGCTGGGCACCCATGTCCTGACGGCCTGTAGCCCTACATACATAACGCTGCATATACTTGGCCAGCTCAACGCTGTTCTCCATGTTCTTGTCTTGTATAAACTCAAACATGATGTTACTCTCAGGTGAGTTGGGATCGTAGCCATGATAGGTCTGCTTATAGTCTTTTTCCAGAAAGATCACCGAGTTCTCACGCTTGGCCACCTCCAGATTCTGTGTCACACCCGTTTTCTTACCAGTACGTTTGCTGGAACCAAGGGTATAAGTCTGGAAGCCACGTGCCACCCTACCCCTCGGCAAAGCATTGATATGGATGGAGATAAAGAGATCTGCCTTATTACGGTTGGCAACCTCTGCACGCTTATATAGCTCCACGAACACATCTGTCTTACGGGTATAGATCACTCGCACGTCAGGGCAGTTACGTTCTACCAACCGACCGAACGCCAAGGCGAACTTCAAAGTCAGGTTTTTCTCCTTCGAGATAGCACCGACAGCACCTGTGTCGTGACCACCATGCCCGGCATCGATGACAAGCGTGAATTTCTTGCTTGCAGCATCAGCTGACACTACAAGACAGCATATCGTTATCAGGAATAATACAATCTTCTTACGCATACCTTATTAAAAAAGCGGTGCAAATTTACGCATTATCTATCAGATACCAAACTTTTATTATACAATTTTATCATTTATTAAGTGTATTTCCACGCCAGCCCCTAAAATGTCGGCTCCCATAGGTGGATTAAGCTTAGTCAGCGTCAAATCTATCGAGGTTATCAGGGGGAAATGCTCACTGATAGTCTTCACGATGCGCCCAGCCACATGTTCGAGCAGTCTAGAGGGCACTTTCATCTCCTCTGCCACCAGCACATATACCTCTGCATAGCTTAGTGTGTCGGTTACCTCGTCAGTATCCATAGCCTTGCTGAAAGGATAGCCTATACGGAGGTTTACAAGAAAGTCTGCCCCCACCTTTCCCTCCTGGGGCATCACCCCATGAAAGGCATGGAAACGGACATCCTGCAGAAAAACATATCCTTCAGTCAACTTCACCTTTCAACTCGTCTTCATTACCAGGGATATATTTCTTCAAAGCCCGTTCTACACCCGTTTTCCAGGTGTTGATACTCTCATCCTTCAACGAGAGCGAGGCCACGAGTTTGATCACATGCTCCAGAGGCATACGATAGCGCAGCACACCAGAGATCAGCTTCGCATAGTTCCAGTATTCAGGATTAAACTTCTCGGAGAGTCCCTCAACGGTGGTCTTGTAACCGCGTTTATTCTCGAACTGGAAGTCGTAACGCTTCGAGCCATCAGCGTTCACCTGCTTGATGATCTTGCCGTGAGTCACCGTCTTGGGCAGCATGATACCCTCCTCGTCGTCTTGAAGACCAGTAAATATCTCATAAGGATAGCCATCCAGCAAGCCTACGAGAGCCACCCATTTCTCTTTGTTATTCTGGAAGCGCACCACATCGCACTCCAAAACCTGCGGTCGCACCTCTGTCACTTCAGGAATCACAGTCATCAGTTTCTGCTCCAGCAGCGCAACGATCTGCTCCTCACTAAGCGGTGCGTTCTGCTTCTGACCAGCCACAGCCAATTCGCGGGCCACGCGCTTCAATGTCTCTTTACGAATATCTTCTTCCATTTACCCATATATATTGATGGTGCAAAGTTACAAAAAAAAAACAAATTAGAAAACTTTCATGGATTTAATTTGCTAAAAGTTTCCCATTTTGGAAAACTTTTCATATCTTTGCAGCAAATAAAGATTTCCAAAAATGAAAACAATCACTACAAGACGTACCATCCGCAAATATGCCGAACGCGAGGTGAGCGAAACACTTCTCAACCGCTTATTTTCAGAGGCTGCACGCACGCAGACAATGGGTAATCTGCAACTCTACAGCGTAGTAGTAACCCGCTCTGCCGAGATGAAAGAAAAGTTATCACCTGCGCACTTCAACCAGCCGATGGTGAAGCTGGCGCCTGTGGTACTGACCGTCTGTGCCGACTTCAACCGCACCAGCGTGTGGGCTCGTCAGCGCAAGGCCATTCCAGGCTACGACAATTTCCTGTCGTTTATCAACGCCGCTACAGATGCCCTGTTGTTCACGCAGACACTCTGCAACCTGATGGACGAGGAGGGACTAGGCTACTGTTATCTTGGCACCACCGTCTATATGCCTCAGATGATCATCGACACACTGCAGCTGCCTAAACTTGTCATGCCTGTAGCCACACTCACCGTTGGCTGGCCAGCGGAAGAGCCTCCCCTCTCCGACCGTCTGCCGAATGCCTCGTTTGTGCACAGCGAGACTTACCACGCCTACACCCCTGCCGACATAGACACCTTCTATCACGAGAAGGAATCCCTGCCCGAGAACCGCCATTTCTGCGAGATCAACCAGAAAGAGACGCTCGCCCAGATCTTCACCGATATCCGCTACACGAAGAAAGACAACGAAGCGATGTCAGCTGGTCTGCTTGAAGCACTGAAGCACCAAGGGTTCCTCTGAAAACGCCAACAAGAGATTAATCTTCCTCCACCACGATGGGCTTGTACTTAGGCACCAGACTCTTCATGATGCACCAGCCGATGAGATAGGCCACGGCACACACACAGAACACCACCATGTAGGCAGCGGGCTTACCTTCAAATCCAAAGAACTCGAAAGCACTCCCCTGAGCAGCGGCCCAAGTGAAAAACTGACCAGAACCCATATTGATAGCCATAGAGCCGAAACCACCCGTCATGGTGCCCAGTCCCACAATCGTACCGATAGTGCTCTTGGGAAACATATCACCGATCGTGGAATAGAGGTTGGCACTCCAGGCCTGATGTCCAGCACCAAGGAGTCCGATGAGGATTGCAGGCCACCAGGCGCTATAAGCTCCCAGAGGCTGTGCAAAGAGTCCCAAAAGCGGCAGACAGGCAAAGATGAGCATCGCACGCATACGACCCAGATAAGGGTTCATGCCCCGCTTCTCAACGAAGTACTTAGGCAGGTAGCCGCCACCGATACTAAGTACCGTTACGATGAAATAGAGCGTAAAGATAAGCAGGATACCCATGGTAGAGTCGGAGGTGTAACCATACTGGTCGGAGAAATAGGCAGGTGCCCAGAAGAGGAAGAACCACCATACGCCATCTGTCATCAGCTTACCCACGAGGAAAGCCCACGTCTGCTTAAAGGTGAAGCACTTCAGGAACGGGATGGCTTTCTCTTCGGTATCCTTCTCTCGGTCCTGCACCTCAGCCAGATCCACATCCTGCTCGATATAGTTGAGCTCAGCCTGGTTCACACGCTTGTTACTACGAGGTTTGTCATAGAGCCACACCCACAGACCCATCCAAACATAACCCAGCACACCGATGATGATGAATGCCATCTCCCAACCCCACGCACGAGCCAGCAGAGGGATGGTGGCAGGAGCTGCCAGCGCACCCACAGAGGCACCGCTGTTGAAGATAGAGGTGGAGAAAGCACGATCCTTGGCAGGGAAATACTCGGCTGTAGCCTTGATGGCAGCAGGGAAGTTGCCCGCCTCACCAACGGCCAGCAGCATACGACAGCTCAGGAAGAGCCATACCGAGACGGTGGCGATAGCCACAGCTGCATCGCTGCCCGCCTGCACCAGTCGCAGTGTCTCTATGGAGTCATAGTTCTCAATCGCCATCGTAGCCCAGCCGCAGCCTGCATGCAGCACTGCACCCGTTGACCACACGAAGATGGCAATCAGGTAGCCCTTCTTAGTGCCCATCCAGTCGATGAACTTACCAGCGAAGAGGTTGGCAATGGCATAGAACAGCGAGAACATACCAGTGATGAAACCATAGTCGGCATCAGTCCAATGGAAGTCAACGGCAATAAAGTCTTTCCAGGTTAATGACAGCACCTGGCGATCCATGTAGTTGACCGTTGTCGCCAAGAAGAGTAACGCACAGATGCCCCAACGGAAATTGGACATCTTGGTAGTTTGAATAGGAGTCATCGTAACTTATCTAATATTATTGTATATCATGGAAATTGGCAGGCACCTCCTCAAACTTCGGCAGATTGGCCAGATAAGCCTTACCAGCCTCAGCACTGATGGTACGATCGTTCAGACTGCATTCCTGGATTTCGCCAGCCACCGACAGAGCCGTGAAGTAACCGATACGCATGCCGTTCTTGATGGCATAGATCTCAGTATATATGGAAGGTCCGCCAGCAGAACCTGACAAGCGGAGATAGCTCACATCACCCTTCATGGCCTTGCTGGGCTTCAACTTAGAAGTCTCAACGGCAATCAGCTTGTACTGACCATTCTTCTTCAGGAAGAAAGCGCCGTCAGCATCATCCTTGTCGCGCAGCCATATCCACTCGTTCTCATAATCGAGATAGCAATGGGCATACTTGGCAAACTTCACATCCTGACGCTCATGGGGATCATCAGCCACATAGAGCTTCTGCATCTCTGCGATCTCACTCTTCCACACAGGGATCTCCTCATCGACCAGCGTCTGATACATCTCATACTCATGTTCAATCAGCTTACCGTCTCTCAGATAGATCATACCGACACAGTAACTTTCAGGGGCACCATGGGTGTAGCAGAGCTCCAACCCCTTCGGACCCTCGAAGGCTGCAACGATCCCGTTAGGTATATAGCCATCGGCATCGGCATTCCAACTGGAGCCATACTCAGGCGAATAATAGCCCAGCTTCTCCAGCTTGTAGATCTTGCCGCTATCAACCAGCAACTCCAGGGCGAGGGCTGACTTACGGTCTGCATCATACGGATCCTTTGGTGCGTTCTTATACTCTCCCTCGAACTCCACCGTACCATGGATATAACGGTTGTCGATGATGGCAATCTTCGCAGAATTCGTGGCCTTCATACCATATTCCTTCTCCAGCTTCTTCACGATATCGTCAGGCAGCTTTTTATATTCATAACCATTCTCTGCACATGACTTGACGGACAGCATCCTGCGGGAAAGGAGATAGCTGTCGGTAACGATGACAGAGCCCCAACCTGTATCTTCGTCCGCCTTCTTCGGAACAACAAGGGAGAAACGGGCACTGAGGGATGGAATACCCTCACGACCATGGATCTGACCGATACTGGGCTTGTTGCCGTCAGGATCCTTCAGCACCTCATCGATATACTTCAGCTTGATGATCTTGTCGCCAGCGATCATGTTGGTATATGAAGAGGCATTACGACGGAACATCTCCTGGAGTTCCCAACGCTTGTGATAGTCGTCAAAGTATTCGGCATTATCCTCCGTCTTCTGCGGCTCCTCCACATCCGTCCAATAGAGCATCTGCATATACTTACCATCTTCACCTATCAGGAACATCGGTAAAGGCGTGGTGTCATTCTCCTCAATGATACTGTCGATCAATGCCTTCAGAGAATCTTTACTGTCAGCTGGCGCCGTCTGGCCTTTATTCTTGCAGCTGACCATCAGTGCCATTGCGCAAATGGCCACAAACAAAAGTTTCTTCATATCATTCTGCATATTGTTTCAAATCAGGTTCTTGCTGGCGTTCCTTCTGCCTATCGCTGATGTAGTTTTGGAAATAGTCCTTCTCACCGTCTTTTCTGTCAGGTGAGAGGAAATCATCCACATACCAGTCGCCACGCTCAAAGTAGAGTCCGAGCACGATGGTGTAGTCATTGCCATAATTCTTGCCATAGACTTCTGCGAAAGCCGTAGAGTCGGTAATCTGGTCGATTCTGCCCACCTCGTAAGTGAAGTTGTTATCATCCTGTGAGTTCGTCCAGTGGTCGTAGTCAAGCACGATATCATCATCGCCGGCAGCCTCCAAAGCTTCTTTATATAAGGCTTGGTAGCGCAATGAGCAATAGGCACTGTCGAGATTACCGCGCTGCATCAGTCTCACTCCCCCCTCATCGTACTTGGGATTCTTATAGCAGGCATACATCGCATCTACCCGCTGACGGATATAGTCCGCCGTATGCTTGCCGTCATCCGCAAGAGAGACGGAGTCCGCCTCAAGTGAGTCAACCTCATTCACCATACCTGGGCCGTCAAGTATCTGGTTTTGAAGATACTTATAGCCCCAAAATCCGCATGCAACAACTACAAGCGCAAGTACAACTATGATTATAATGGTCATCTTTTTCATTTGTTCTCGGAGATAAATTTAATTTTTATTCCATGTCAGGCGTTTCAAGAGGCTCTGACTTGGCAAAGACAGGCTTCATACCATCCCACGTGAAGGTATGCTTCAAGGGAGCACCATTGCCCCACTCTTCCACAATCACATTCTTACCCACCCTTGGCAACCTGCAGAACACCTGGGTGAATTCCTTCTTGTCGCCCCATCGATAGCCTTTCAGGATATCAGGCTCAGGTGTCAGCGTCTTCTTAGCAGGATCGTAATCATAGAAGCAAACAATCTCCAGACATGGGTCTGTAGGCTTACCCAGACGAATAGCCAACAGTCTGTGGCCGTTACTTCTGTTCCAGTAGCAAGCCGACATATACTCGCCATCAGTACCAGCATCATTAACCTCTACATAGCCATTCTTGGCATCAATGGTAACGATCAGTTCCGTCTCCTTATCCAGGACTTCCCTGGCGAGTCCTTTTTCCATCGTATGGCACACAGCTCCCACCATCCAGGTAGGCCATGTGCTGTTGAAGCTGTCCAACATAATACCAATACTGCCGTTAATGACATGATCGATAGTCTTAGTTTTCCAGCCTTTGTCGATTACCTCAAGGGGACACGACTCGAAATGTCGGTCTTGTGCCATTGCAGCCATCACTGATACAAGCATGACGACAGTGAGAATTGTTCTCTTCATATACCTAATTATATATGTTTTTACTATTGTTCAATACGAGATCTCACGGAGAAGCCTTCCTTCAGGTCTTCAACAGTGAGTTCGGTTAGTTGCTTCTTGCTCAGGTTATGCTGACTTGCGAGTCGGTTAGCCTGCTGCTGGATGGACTTCTCAAACACATTTCTCGCATAACGGGCATTACCGAAATTGCGATCCTTGTGCTCCACAACATAATCGAAGCGTTCCTTAAGATATTCCTCTGCATCATCGGCAAGGGTGTATTGGTTCTTCTTCATATACATCTTGAAGATCTCCGACAACTCCTTACCAGAATAGTCAGGGAAGTCGATATAACGGTTGAAACGTGACTGCAAGCCAGGATTGGAGTCGATGAAACGCTGCATCTCGTCTTTATAGCCTGCGATGATCACCACCAGACGATCCCGATGATCCTCCATACGTTTCAGCAGGGTGGCAATGGCTTCCTGACCATAGTCGCTGCCATTTCCTCCTTCAGGAACCAATGAATAAGCCTCATCGATGAAGAGCACACCATCAAGGGCCTGCTGGATAACGGTATCCGTCTTCATGGCTGTCTGTCCCATATACTTGGCAACAAGTCCACCACGGTCTGTCTCCACCGTATGTCCTTTCTTCAGCACACCCAGATCCTTGTAGATACGTCCGACGATACGTGCCACCGTTGTCTTACCAGTACCTGGAGAGCCGTAGAATACAAGGTGATAAGACACCTTGGCAGTCTTCAGGCCCTGAGCCTCACGTTGCTTCTGAAGCTTCACAAAGTTCGCCAGCGAGCGCACTTCTTTCTTCACGCTGCCAAGGCCGATGAGCTCATCCAGTTCCTTATAGGGATCGCCCTCGAGCGGTTCATTCACAATGACAGTGTCTTTCTTCTCCACCTGCTCAGTCTTTGGTGTTGACTCTTCAGTTGTCTCACTGCTCTCTTCATCATCAACGAAGATACCAATGATTATCAAGATGATAAAGGTTCCTACCGTCAGACAGCCACAGCCTTTGAAGAACCTACCTGCCATTTCTTTCAAATTGTCCAAATCCATACCACACTAGTATTCTGTAATTATTTAGGACCAAGTCCACGACTTTGAATATTCGGATCAAGCGGATTATCATTAAACACGGTCTTCTGACCTATCTGCTCACACATATTCATCGAACCAAGGTTCTCTGACGGATGATAGATCTGGCATCCCATCAGATAGAATTTGTTCTTGAGATTGAAAAGTGGCGAATCACCCCAGTTGGCAAAGAATCTGCAGTCATCAAAGACCAGTCCTTCAACGTTCCACCCATCTACCAGATCATACTCGCGGTTGCTGAAGAAGTCACACTTATTGAACTTGACAGCCACACAATCTCTCATATTCATGATACCATAGGTGCAATCGTGAACATTGGAGTTCATCAGACTGAAATCGGAGGTCTCTATCAGGTCGAGGCCATAGGTACCACAACCATAGAGGTCACAATCTGCCACCAGAGTCATCCTACCTCCTCGGACACCTATCACACCACCAGAGCAGTAACCTCCTTCCGTGTGGCCAATGGTAAGATTCCTCACCTCACAGTTCTCACAGTTGACGAAGTAGATACAATAGGAGTAACGTGGATCGACCTCGATACTCGCATTTTTCTCACCCTTGATGATCAGGTTCTTCATGTTCAACAGGGCCAGCTGCTGTCCGTCAGACTCCGACTCACTCACCACCAGCGGTTCCTTGCTGGTTATCTCATAAGCCATCTCACACCATCTGCGACCAGGCTGATTACGGAACTTCTCTTCTCTTTCCAACACACGTGAGAGGTTCAGATGCACGCCAGCGGCAACCACCACCGTGCGGTTACTGCCTAAGGCTGCCAGAAATTCATCTTCGTTGGTGACGCTGTAATAAGCCATGCCATCCACCTCGTCAGGTCCGCGCCCGTCATCGTCAAGACCACCGGGGAAGCTGCCTTTGCCATTCACCAGATCGCGCAACTCCTGATTATAGGCAGGATCACTCATGTCCATATAGCCTCGTTCGTTATCAGGAACAGTCTCTTCTGTCTTGATCATCTGCACGTTGGTCTGCTCGATGATATTGAGTTTGATCGTCTTGTTGTCTGCCACAGGCTTATACCACTTCTGTTTGCCGAAATGCTCCTGCAAGTCCTTCGACTGGAACTTCCAGCCACGACGCGCCAGGATCTCATTACGCATCAGGCGTAACTCATCTTTTGAGAAACGACTCAGATAAGTGGTATTGAGTAGCATACCTGTGATAATATCACTCACAGGCTGTTTCTCAGCCCATTCCTCCTGTCCTTTGCAATTCTCCAGATTGTCGGGTGTGAGCACCAGCACCTCTGAAGCATCGCCATTAGGTCTGCGAACCACGAGGAAATTCATACCATCCTGACGGATATGCTGGACACGCCATCCAAACTCGCCACGAACTGGAGGGGTATCCTCTGCCTGACGACTCGGAATGATCTTATATTGCCCTGGCTTATTACCATCCTTCTCAATGGTCAGTTCACTATAGTCCGAGCCTTGGAAATAGACGACACCACCCATACGAACCGTTGCCGTAAAGAGCACACTGCCGCTCCACCACTTGGAATCGTTACGAATTTCCTGTGCCTGCGCACTACCAAGAGCGCACAGGCATAGGGTTATCATAAATAACAGTTTCTTCATACAGATTCTGGCGTTTGAGTCATATTTTTATTGCGGGCATTAGCTGCCAACTCCTTCAACTTATCCTTTCCCTTGAAAGCAAATACCCAGATGAGGAAACCTGCCAAAGCCAGGAGACAAATAGCAAGAACCGGACGATAGAACAACCATGCAATGGCGATGATGATCAGAGACCACACAATACCCACAATCGTGCAGACAACACCAACACCCCATCCGAAGATACCAGCGATGAAAGGCACCACCTTCAGGATCGTCTCGATGAAGCCGAAGATACCCTTCAGACCACCGATCACCATCAGAATGCCTACGATGCGGAAGATCCACAGAAGCGTGCTGTTAGCCTCTTTCTCGGCATCGATGATTTCATCTCCGCTCTTCTTACCCATCACTAGCGTCTGGAAGCGCTTGCCGTTCTTTGCCTTATAAGGTTTGAAGCTGTCACCATCGACAACAGCCATCACTGTCACCTTGGCTGGTACCACCTTCTCGAAAGTCACACGTACGTCACCCACCTCAGGAGAGCCAGGTACACGTCCGAAATAAAGCACATTGCTGGCTTGGTGAACATACGCCAGGTCCTTCTTGTTCTCAGCATTTGCCATCGACTTGTTGATAGAGTCGTTTACAGCCTGCAGCGAGTCGAGCATAGCCTTCACTGAATCAGGGAGCAGAGCTCTTACAGAATCAGGAATGGCAGACTGCTGTGCAGGTTGCTGGGTGGGCTGTTGGTTACTCTTCTGTACGCCATAGAAACGCTCATAGGCTGTCTGTGTGCTCTTATCCAACTGCTTCAGCAGATCTTCTGCCATCGCCAGTTCCAGTCCCTCGCGTGAAGAGATGCTGTGAATCAGACTCTCAGTCAACTTATACGCACCCCATGACACATTCTCTGCATACTGCTCTGCATCCTCATAGGTTGTCAGCACCATATTCTTATTCTGGTAAGCCGGATCCTTGAAACTGGCTGACTCCACAGGTCTTGAAACCCACTCCTTACTATAAGTATAGGTAGTGGTCGTCACTTCCTTACCACCCAGTTTGTCTTCCCGCTTCTCCTGGGCATGCTCCACCCACTGGTAGTACTCAACAGTACGTCTGAGCGAGATAGCCTTGGCACCAATGCCGAATTCAGCATCTGTCAGAGAGTCCTCAGTAGTTGCCATAGCAGTACCACAGATGAGTTCCCCCTCCAAAGAAGCATCCTTCTTGTTAGGATTCTCCATCTCCACATAGGCATTTCCTGCCTCATCGAGCATCTTTTCGGTCTTCACTGCACGACCTTCGTTCCACCACAGCAGAGCTGTACCTGCAATAAACAACAGGAAACCTGTGCCTATTGCCCTAAATGAATTACCTACTCGGGTACCATAACCCGTCGTTGTTACTTCTTGATAAGCCATAATGATTAATTTTGCGGTTATTATTAATTAGTAATGATTTTCGTTCTATTGGCTTTAGTTTTAAACTTATTCTTATTCTTCCTCTTCCTTCTCCGTCAGGAGAGCTTCTACAGGCAATTGCCGGTTGATAGCTGAGTGAAAGGATATCAGCGTCTGACTACTTGCCAGACCAAGCGGCTGTAACTGATCATGTATGATAGTGAGCAGATGATGGTTGTTCAAGGCGTAGAGTTTGATAAACATATCGAAGTTACCCGTTGTATAATGGCACTCCACCACCTCAGGAATATCCTTCAACTTCTCAACCACCTCATCAAAAGAGCCCGGGTCCTTCAGGTTCAGTCCAATATAGGCACAGGTCTCATAACCAATTTTCTCCGGGTCGATGAGAAACTGTGAACCTTTCAGCACCCCCATGGCAGTCAGCTTCTGAATGCGCTGATGGATGGCAGCACCACTGACATTGCAGGCACGCGCCACCTCCAGGAAAGGCACACGGGCGTCTTCTGCTATCATTCGGAGTATCTGCCTGTCAAGTTTATCTATCTTACTCATAGGTTAATCGTTTTGCTTAAATTCCGTTGCACTATAGTTGATCCTGAGGGCATACGACTGCTGCAAAGCTTGTTTCACATCGTTGATTACACCCATAGGGGTATGACGATCTGCTCGCAGGCTAACCGTCAGCTTATCTGCATTCTCAGGCGACATGCCACTTCGTATTTCCTCAATACGGGCAGGAATCGCATCGGGTTCTATCAGGTCACCATTCAACTGTACTGCCCATTCACCACGAAACTGTCCGATATAGATATTCACTACCGAAGCCTTATTGGCCAGTTTCTGCACACCTGAGCCCTGAGGTACTTCCAACTTCACCTTCACCTCATCACTACGCATATGGGTGACGATCATAAAGAAGAACAGGACAGTAAAAATCAAATCAGGCATCGATGCCACATTCAGTGACGGTACCTGATGACGCTTCCGTTGGAACATACTCTGCATCGGCCTCATCGCGCACCTCCTTTCAGATCTTCACTGATACGTTGGGGATAATATTCGTTGGCAACTGTCCGCTCTTCATTGTTACAAGCCCTGTAATGCTTGCCGAAATGCTTTTGGGCATAATCCTCACGCAACGCAGCGTAAGCACCAACAATGGCATTCTGCATCTGGAAATAAGCCTCATAGCTGGTCTCCCGATCTGCCTTAACCGCCACGACGTGCCCTTCACGATTGACAGAGGCCATCGCCTGTACCTCCTCTCCAAGTTGTTTGGGAGTCATCAGCTTGCCATTACACGTCAGCTGATTCTGTGCATCAAGTTCTACCTGCAACACACAATCCTTATTGATATCCGTCAGCTGCTCTTCTTGCTGAGGTGGTGGCGCCATCTGACGCAGCAATCCCTTCTCCGTATCCATCGATGATGTTACGAGGAAGAAAATCAACAGCATGAATGAGATGTCTGCCGTTGAAGTGGTGTTCAGCTCCGGAATCTGCTGACGATAGCGCTTACGAAACATCCTATAATCAAAAGAGTTGAGGTATAGATAAACATATCCGTCGTCTTCAGCCAGAACGTGTCAGCAAAACGCACACCATTCGTCATGACAGGCGACGAAGAACCCAGAAGGAAGGTAACCACCAGGCACACAACCAGACCTATAGCCACACACCAGCCAATACGGCCGGCAGGAACACCGTTGACAATATCGTCGCCCTTCCGTCTGCTACGGAGCGTATGCCACACTGACCAGCCTGTCACTGCCATGGCGGCAATTAACATCAGGTACATCAGCCCCAACATCAGATCTGCAAAGAAAGGCGATACGATACTCATGCTTGCTTGTTTTTATAGACAGAAATTATATCCAACAGGGTAATAGCCGACTCTTCCATCTGGGCTGTCAGACGCTCAATCTTGGAAAGGATATAGCTATAGAATAACTGCAGGATCAGTGCCACCACGATACCAAAGATCGTTGTGATCAGTGCCACCTTCATACCTTGAGCCACGATAGTTGGACCTATATCACCAGCCTGCTGAATCTGATCGAATGCCATCACCATGCCAATGACAGTACCCAGGAATCCCAATGAGGGCGCCATTGCGATGAACAGCTTGATCCATGAACAGCCCTTTTCAAGATTAGCAGCCTGCAAGCCTCCAAAGTTCGTAATGCTACGCTCAATGGCATCCATGGGCTGATTGATGTGCAAGAGTCCTTGATAGCAAACGCTCGCCACCGGACCACGGGTGTTTCGGCAAAGCGTCTTGGCACCCTCCACATCATCGGCCTGCAGACGACGCTCAATATCCTCCATCAGCTTACGGGCCTTGATCTCAGACAGCGTCAGATAGATGATTCGTTCAATACAGAAGGCCAATCCCAGCACCAGAGCCAGGGCCACTAAAGACATAAAGCCTACATTACCATCAATAAACTTTGTTTTCAACTGTTTATGAAAACCGCCCTCCTCTGCCTCTGCATCAAGATCATCCGTCAGCATCACCTCCGAAGCCAATGAATCACTCATGGCGTTAGCCGATGCAGCAGTATCTGCAACAAGCACAGTATCTTGCTTAGACCTTTCTTGGGCTATGGCTGTTTGCGTACCAAGTAGCAAACAAATCAGTGAAAACAGAATAATCAGTCTTTTCATAACTTATCAATATTCTGCGGAGAGAACAGGATTCGAACCTGCGAACCGGTTTTGCCGGTTACACGCTTTCCAGGCGTGCCTCTTCAACCACTCGAGCACCTCTCCTTGCGTTTTTGTGAATGCAAAGGTAGTGTTTTTACCGCACATTCTATAGATTATAGGATTATATTTAATATTTTTTCGCAGTTCATGTTTGTCTGGTTGGCTATTGTCTCTGCATCCACGCCATAAGCCTCAGCCAACCGTTGCAGGACATGAGCCACAAAAGCAGGCTCATTACGCTGTCCGCGCATGGGTACTGGTGCCATATAAGGCGCATCTGTCTCCAGCACGATTCTACTCAGGGGAACACAGGCAGGAAGCACTTCCGGCAGATGGGATTTCTTGAAAGTCAGCACCCCGCCCACACCTAACACAAAGCGATCAAACTGCAGCAGTTCTCTGGCTTCCTGTTCATTGCCGGTAAAACAATGGAACACGCCGCCAGGAAGTGCTTCCTTATAACGTTTCAGGATGGCTACCAGCTCATGCTGGGCTTTCCGGCAATGGATCATCAACGGGAGCTGGAGCTCGACAGCCCATTTCACCTGTTCTTCGAAGGCAGCCAACTGCGCCTGCTCAAACGCTCGGCTCCAATAGAAGTCAAGTCCCACTTCACCTATCGCAACAACTTGGGCATCAAGAAGTTTTGTTTTTATCTGCGCCAAGACATCCTGCCAGTCGGCTTTCACCTCCTCAGGATGAAGTCCCAGCATCGGAAAGCAATAGCCAGGATACCTTCTGCACAGCGCCAATACAGTCTCACACGAAGGCAGGTCGATACCAGGAATACCGATAGCCCCTACCCCAGCCTCACGGGCACGAGTAACAACAGCTTCGAGATCCTCGGCAAACTCTTCGCCGTCAAGATGGCAATGGGTATCAATAAATCTCATCAACTCTCACGGGTCATCATCTCGGCAGCGTAGGCTTTCAACTCACTTTTACGCTCTTCAGGCACATTGACCTTTGCCAGATACGCCAAACCACGGTTATAGCACTCGTCCATCTTGCGTTCACACAGCTCACGGATGCCAATCTCATCATAGAGCTTCGTGACAGCTGCCACTTTCTCATTGCGATCGAAATCTTTTGCCGCAATCCAGTACTGGAGCTCCTTACGCTGTGCATCATTGGCCAGATTCAGCGCATTGATCAGCATATAGGTCTTCTTATTAGAGGTGATATCACCACCAATATTCTTTCCAAACACCTTGGGATCACCATACACATCCAGCAGGTCGTCCTGAAGCTGGAATGCCAGTCCTATCTGCTCACCGAATTTATAGAGATTCTCCTGATCCTCCTTGGATGCGCCTGCCAGGATAGCACCAATCTTAACGGCACAGGCAATCAGCACACTGGTCTTCAGACGAATCATCTCAATATAGTCTTCTTCTTTGACATCATCACGCGTCTCGTATTCCACGTCGAGCTGCTGTCCCTCTCCCACCTCATAGGTTGTTATCAGGAAAGTGCGGAACACGTCTTTTACCTTATCCACCTCACAGTCTTCGATGCGCTCGAAAGCCTGCAGGAGCATCGTATCACCTGAAAGAATAGCCTGATTGGGGTTCCAGCGTTTGTGCACTGTCTCATGCCCACGACGCATGTCCGCATTATCCATCAGATCATCATGCAACAGCGTGAAGTTATGGTAGGTTTCCAGACCAATGGCTTGGTTCATGATCCGCTCCGGATCATCCTTGTAGAGATTATAGGTCAATAACATCAGAACCGGGCGGACACGCTTGCCGCCAATAGCGAGCACATACTTGATAGGCTCATACAGACTAAAAGGCGGACGGTCATAAACCAGACCGTCAAGTGCCTCATTCACTTTCTTAAGTAATACTTCTGATTGATACATATTTTTTATCTATAGATTAAACACGATTGGTATGCAGACCTTTGTACGACAAGGTTTCGCATTCATCACACCAGCCTGCCATTTCGGCATCATCTTCAGCACACGCAGCACTTCACGGTCACAAGATGCCTCCAGACGTTCCGTCAGTTCCAGGTCGCTCACGCTGCCGTCAGTATTCACGATAAACTGGGCTACCACCTTTCCCTTGACCTGCTTTCTTTGGGCTGACGCAGGGTATTTCAGATTCTTTGTCAGCCATTTCATAAACTCCGAGGCTCCTCCGGGGAACTGAGGCAGGTCTTCCACCACACGGAAATCCACGGGTTCATTATACATATCCACGACCTCTGGTTTATCCTGTTCCTCAGCCTCCTTCTGATCTTTCTGCTCCTCCGGGCGTTCCACGGGCTCTGGCTCGAAAGTCAAGTCCACATCGTCATCCACCAGCCGCAGCTGCTCTGACTTGGGTTGCTCCACCTTTGGCTCCTGAGGCAGCATCATCGGAATCTCATCCTTGTCACGCTTAAGCGGAGAGAGCTCCATCTCAGCCTCCAAGTCGTCATCCGCCTCAAAGAATGCCCAGCCACCGTCATTGCTGTTCCATTCCAAGGCAACAAACAAGGCTGCGAGTACAACGATCAATCCCACGAGGAATCCTTGCACGCGCATGTTCTCCAAATCTGCCTCACGACTTTTCTTGACTTCCATAATAAATCCGGCATTCTGCCGTTATATCTTCAAATCGGATGCAAAGATATAAAAAAGAAGTGAAAAGTAAAAAGGGAAAAGTGAAAAGGTTAAGAAATTAAGAATTATTTCGTAATTTTGCGCCCAACTTAAGTGATTTAGGAGATGAAAAGTGATAAAGTAAGCAACAAAGCGCCATTCAAGAGCAGAGCCGACAGTCATCAGCTCCTGCGCTTGTGGCTCCTTCTCATCATCTCTCACCTCTCCATCCTCACTGCCGTCTCACAGGAGAGCACCACCTCCTATAATTTTCTCCGATTGCCAGTCAGCGCCCATGCGGCAGCCGTCGGAGGCGACAACATCACACTGACCGACGACGATCCCGCCCTGATTTTCCATAACCCGGCATTAATCAATGGCGTTAGCGACAAGAGCATCAACCTGAATTTCATGGCATTCATGGAAGGTGCCAAGACTGCCAGTGCCGCCTTTATGAAAGGAGCTGGCGACAGAGGCACCTGGGGCGTCACGGCTCAATACATGGACTATGGCAGCATGAAGGAGACCACACCTGAAGGACAGGAACTGGGCACGTTCTCAGCACGTGACATTGCCGTTGGCGGCACCTTTGCCTACGCATTTACAAACGAGCTCAGCGGTGGTATCACTACCAAGTTCATCACCTCCTATATCGCCGGATACAACGCTCTGGCTGTAGCAGTGGATTTAGGTCTCAACTATTTCGACGAAGACCATGACTTGAGTCTTTCGGCAGTAGCACGTAATCTGGGCGGACAGGTGAAAGCCTACGACGAACAGTTTGAGCGGATCCCCCTTGATCTGCAGGTAGGTGCCACCAAGCGCATCGGGCAGTCGCCCTTCCGACTCTCTGCCACACTCAGCCGTCTCAACGACTGGAGCGAAGGTTTCGGCCACCACATCGCCGTGGGAGCCGACGTACTCTTAGGACAAAATATCTATATCGCTGCGGGTTACAATTTCCGAAGGTCAAGTCAGATGAAAATTAGCGACAATGAGGGAGCCTCGTCCCATGGGGCGGGTTTCTCTGCCGGAGCTGGTCTTCAGCTGGAGCGGTTCAAGCTCCATGTGGCATACGGGAAATACCACGTCAGCGCCTCATCAATCTTGATAAATTTATCTTACGCATTATGAAAAAAATAACGATTGCAATCGATGGCCACAGCTCATGCGGAAAGAGCACGATGGCTAAGGACCTGGCCCGCGAGGTGGGTTACGTCTATGTAGATACTGGCGCCATGTATCGCTCAGTCACACTTTATGCCCTTCAGCACAACCTCTTCAATGCTGACGGAAGTGTAAAAACCACTGAGTTGGAACAGGAGATGCCCAATATCCAGATCAGTTTCAAGTTCAATCCCGCCACAGGGCGCCCTGACACCTATTTGAATAATGTACGTGTGGAAGACGAGATCCGTTCGCTGGAGGTAAGCAGCCATGTCAGTCCCATTGCCGCTGTCGGCTTTGTACGTACAGCCATGGTGGCCCAGCAACAACAGATGGGCAAGGACAAGGGCGTGGTAATGGATGGTCGTGATATCGGCACCACCGTCTTCCCTGATGCCGAACTGAAGATCTTCGTCACTGCCAGCGCAGAGGTTCGTGCCCAGCGCCGTTTCGACGAGTTGAAGGCCAAGGGGATGCCGGCAGACTACGATGACATCCTGAAGAATGTGCAAGAGCGCGATTATATAGACTCTCATCGTGAGGTGAGCCCACTGCGCAAGGCTGATGATGCCATCGAGCTCGACAACTCCCACATGACCATCGCCGAACAGAAACAGTGGCTCCTTGATCGGTTCAACGAGCGTACAGCGCAATAAATTTGTTCCGTTTACGTAATTTTCTCATCTTTTTGGCAGTTTTACTGGTTTTTTTACTACCTTTGCACCCGCAAACCATTAGAATTGATTCAAAAATGATGAGAAAATTACTCTTTTCAGCCTTACTGTCACTCGCAGCAGTAAGCATGTCCCATGCAGGTGGACTGATGACTAACACAAATTATCACATAGCTTTCGACCGTATGTTTGCACGTGGTGCCACCACAGAGATCGACGCTGCCTACTCCAACCCCGCCGGTCTGGCTTGGGGGCACGAGGGATTCCAGCTCTCACTCAACTTCCAGAAGCCCTGGCAGCATCGTGACATCGAGACAAGCATCCCTGGATACCTCGGCTCCAACTTCGAGAAGAAATACAATGGCGTGGCGTCAGCCCCCATCGTACCCGCCCTCTTCGCTGCCTATAAGAAAGACATGTGGGCATTCTCAGCCATGATCGGCATCGTGGGTAGCGGAGGCTTCGTGAAGTACGACGAGGGTATCCCCATGTTCGAGGTGCCCATCCGTGCCATGCTGGCTCAAAGCGGTATCACACCCGACAAATATGATTACAGCGCCAACATGAAGGGCAAGCAGTATATCTACGGCGGACAGTTTAACATCACCCGCAAGATCAACGACAACTTCTCTGCTGCCGTTGGTATCCGTGCCAACTACTACGACGGCTACAGCCGTGGTTTCGTGAATGCCAACATGGGTGGCGCAGACCTTATCGACCTGCAGCTCGACTGCATCCAGCGCGGCTGGGGCTTTGCACCTATCTTCAGCTTCGATTACCACGACGATCGTCTGACCATCAGTGCCCGTTATGAGTTCCGTACAAAACTCGCCACAGATAACGACACCCGCACACTCACGGCACGAATCAAAAATGCCGACCCCGCCACCGCCACTGTCATGCCTTACATCGAGGGCGACCTGGCACTCCAGCAGTTTGGCGACAAGGTGGCAGCCTATAAGGATGGGGCAGAGACACGCTACGACATGCCCTCACTGCTCGCAGTAGCTGTCGGCTACGAATTCACCCCGCGCCTTCGCGCTGCGCTGGAATATCACTTCTTCGACGACAAGCATGCCAAGATGGCAAACGACAGACAGAAGACACTGAAGCACGGCACACACGAGATCCTCGCTGGTATAGAGTACGACATCAACGAGAAGTTCACCGTCAGCTGTGGTGGTCAGCGCACTGACTACGGCCTGTCCGACGAGTATCAGCAGAACACCTCCTTTGCCTGCGACAGCTACAGTCTCGGACTGGGCGGCGCCTGGAACATCAATCAGAAGATGCGCCTGAACGTCAGTTACTTCTGCAGTCTCTACTCCGACTACACCAAGCAGCAGGACAAGTATATGGGCACGCCCTATACGGGAACCGAGACATACAGCCGCACCAACCACGTGATCGGCATCGGTCTCGATTATAAGTTCTAACCCCAAAAAATTGCATAGAATTCTTGAAGAATTCGAAGGGAATTCTTCAAGAATTCTCCTTGAATTGTGCCAGAATTCACATTGAATTATGGCACAATTCTAAGTTTTCCTTGAAAACCGCTCTTTACTCATTTTGGAGGTTTTCCATGTAAACGAAGGTTAAATACATTATATTTTCATAAACTGGCGCTCCCAAAAGCCAATTTTGTGATCACATGTAATCACGAAAGTCTTTTCGGTTTTTCGTATCTTTGCAACTGCGTTGCCGTCCCGTCGGCGGCGGTGATTTCGTTAAGGGGTTTCATCACAAACTCGCGCTGTTGCATCAGGGGATGAGGAATCTTCAGGTCGGGTTCGTCGATGGTCAGATCGTCGTAAAGCAGGATGTCGATATCTATCGGGCGATCGTGATAGCGGGTGGTCTTGTTGCGGATCGTGGCATGGCGCTTGCTTTTGCCTAAGTCGCGTTCTATCTGTTGTGTGGTCTGCAGCACCTGACGGGGGGTAAGCGTCGTCTCACAGCAGACGACTGCGTTAAGGAAGCTGTTCGCTGACTCAAAGCCCCAGGGCTCTGTAGAAACAAGAGAGGACTGGCGCACAACCAGCCCTACCCTTTCGCCTATCAGCGTGATCGCTTTGCGAATATGATCTTCCTTATCACCGAGATTGCTTCCCAGTCCTAAATAGACCTCACTCACAACAGATGCTTTAATCGTCGAGAATCAGCATGGCATCGCCAAAGCAGCCGAACTTATAGCCGTTCTTCAATGCCAGCTTATAGCCCTCATACACGAGATCATAGCCACCAAATGAGCACTGAGTCATCATCATCGTTGACTCCGGATGATAGAAGTTGGCAATCAGGGCATTGCTCATGCCAAACTCATAAGGGGGGAAGATGAACTTGTTGGTCCAGCCCTCGAACTCCTTCAGGTAGCCATCGGTACCAACGGCAGACTCTGTGGCACGGGCAGTGCTCACACCTACACAGCACACACGATGACCTTCCTGCTTCGTTTTGTTCACGATCTCGCAGGCTTCCTTGCCTACAAACATCTGCTCTGACGACATCTTATGCTTGGTGAGGTCTTCCACCTCGATGGGATCGAAGCAGCCGAGTCCGCAATGCAGCGTGATATAGGTGAAGTTGATGCCACGGATCTCCATACGCTTCAGCAGCTCACGGCTGAAGTGCAGACCAGAGGATGGGGCTGTAACAGCACCTTCGTTCTTGGCATAGATGGTCTGGAAGAGGTCCATGTCTTCTGGCACAGCAGGGCGTCTATCCACGATATAACGGGGCAGCGGGGCCTCGCCTAAGGCAAAGAGCTCGCGCTTGAACTCGTCGTGAGGACAGTCGTAGAGGAAGCGCAGCGTGCGTCCGCGACTGGTGGTATTGTCGATCACCTCAGCCACCATGGGGCCATCATCCTCAAAGAAGAGTTTGTTGCCGATACGGATCTTACGGGCAGGCTCTACCAGCACATCCCACAAACGCAGGTCGGGATTCAGCTCACGCAGCAGGAACACCTCGATCTTGGCATCTGTCTTCTCCTTGGTGCCATAGAGACGAGCCGGGAACACCTTGGTATCGTTGAAGATGAACGTATCGTCCTCATCGAAATAATCCAGAATGTTACGGAAGTCGAGATAGACGGGATTGCCCTCCTCGTCGGTCAGGTCGTTACCCTCCTCATCCTTCTTGGTCATTTCGATTTTGCCACTCTTGCGGTGTACCACCATCAGACGGCATTCGTCGCGATGATAGGTTGGCTCCAGTGCCACCTGCTCCTCTGGGAGCTTAAACTTAAACTGTGATAACTTCATATCTTAATTTGACAATTTTACGATTTCACGATTTGACTATTGGGCGATTGGGCCAGCTGGGCTTCGAGCCAGGCGGGGAAGTCGTCGAAGGTGAGACAATCCTCGATCCTCACGTCGCCCACACGCGTTCTGCAGAGGGCAGTGAGATGGGCGCCGCTGCCCAGTGCCTCGCCGATGTCGCGTGCCAGCGAGCGGATATAGGTGCCCTTGCCACACACCACGCGCAGCTTGAGCTGCATCGTCTCCAGGTCGAAGTCCTGCAGCTCGATCTCGTCGATGCGGACGGGTTTGGCTGCCAGCTGATGGTCACTGCCCTGGCGAGCCAGTTCATAGGCTCTGTCGCCGCCTACCTTACAGGCAGAGAACAGCGGGGGCTGCTGCATGATATCGCCCACGAAACGAGGCAGTATCTGCTCTATCAGCTCACGGGTGATATGGGCCGTGGGGAAGGTTTGGTCGATCTCATGCTCCAGATCATAGCTGGGCGTAGTGGCTCCCAACTGCAGCGTAGCCGTATATTCCTTGGTGTGCTGCTGCAAGCGCTCGATCTGCTTGGTAGCCTTACCTGTGCAGAGGATCAGCACACCAGTCGCCAAAGGGTCCAGCGTGCCTGCATGCCCCATCTTTACCCGCTTCACCTTCAGTCGCTTCGACACCACATAGCGGATATGCGCCAGGGCTCCGAAACTCGACATCCGGTAGGGCTTGTTGATATAGATATATGCGCCTTCGTTGAAGTTCATCAGTCAATATACATGAGTACTACAAGTGAGCCTAAGATGGCGCAGTAGATACCGAAATAGATGAGCTTGCCGCGCTTCACGAGGTTGATCATCAGCTTACAAGCCAGACAGCCTGAGATGAATGCAGCCAAGAAGCCTACCAACAGTGGTATCAACTCGATACTGCCCATGACAGCCTCACCCTTCACGGCCTTCAGCACATCAAGGAGTGCCTCACCTAAGATCGGAGGGATCACCATCAGGAATGAGAACTGTGCCAGCTTCTCCTTCTTATTGCCCAGCATGATACCAGTGGCTATCGTAGAGCCTGAACGCGATACGCCAGGCAATACGGCTACTGCCTGCGCAATGCCGATGATCAGGGCATCCTTCCATGAGATATCCTCTTTCTGACGGGGACGGGCATAATAGGAGAAGATAAGCAGAGAGGCCGTGATCAGCAGACAGAAGCCTACCAACAGGAGACCTGAGCCAAAAGCCTCTTCCACCTGATCCTTGAAGAACACGCCTACAATACCTACGGGAATCATCGACACAACGATATTCAACAGGTATTTCGTCTCGGCATTCATTTCAAACTTTAAGACACCTTTGAAGAGCCATTCTATCTCACGCCAAAGCACCACCAGGGTTGACAGTACTGTGGCTATATGTACAGCAACGGTGAACATGAGATTCTCCTCACCGTTATCCATACCGAAAAATGCCTGTCCGATGGCCAGATGGCCACTGCTACTCACAGGCAGATATTCTGTCAGACCCTGAATAATGCCCAGGATCAAAGCTTGTATCCAATCCATATCCTTATTATTAATTTAGTTTTTTGGTTTTCTTACCACTGCGTAAATCATCGACACAAAGCCGAAAAGACAAACTACGGGTGCCAGCTTTGTACGACGGGCGCTGAAGATATCAGGCTCGAATGATGTATCTGTAGAGGCTGGACCAGTCATCAACAGGAAGCCTACCACCACGATAATCATCCCCACTGCCAACAATATGTAGTTTACCTTGTCGAATGCAAAATCCTTCTTATCCATTTCTCTCTTTTTACATTTTTACATTCTTACATTTTTAAATTTTATACAGTTCTCCTGGCGTCATCTTGAGGAACTTATTCACCGAAATATAGGCACTCACGCTGGTAATGATAATACCGAACAGCAATACGGCTACTGCCGTGATCACCAGTTCCTGCCAGGTGATGATCGTCATCATGTTGGGCTCATAATAATAGAGACCATACACGCAGAAGCCCAGCACCACAATGGCCAGCACAGCGGCAATGATACCTACCAGCAAGCCCTGTTTCATAAAAGGTCGCCTGATGAATCCCCATGAGGCACCCACCAGCTTCATCGTATGAATCAGGAAACGGCGCGAATAGACACTCAGACGGACGAAATTGCTGATCAGCGCAAACGACACAAACGTGAGCAGTCCTGCTATCACCAACAGCAGGAGGTTCATCTTCGTCAGGTTACGGTTCACACTGTCCATCAGATCCACCTGATAGGCCACATCTGCCACCTTGGGGTTCTTCTTCAGCTCTGCCGCTATCCACTTCAGGGAGTCACGATTGGCATAGTCAGACTTCATCTGCAACTCCAGTGTGGCAGAGAACGGGTTCATTCCTAAGAACTCCGAAGGGTCAGAGCCCATGGCTTCCGACTGTTCCTTCAACGCTTGTTCACGGCTGATGTAATCAATGTTTCTTGAATACGGGCGGTGATACAAATCCCTACAGAGCAACTTGGCCTCATTCACCGATACCTCGTCCTTCAGCATCACCGTCACCGTCAGGTTCTCTTTCACCCACTGCGACAGGTTGCGCGACGTCAGAACGGAAAATACGACCATTCCTAAGAGTACCAGCACCATCGTTGTGCTAATGCACAAGGTTACCATCTGCACACCGCGACGGTTGCCAGTCTTGTTTCTTCGTCTTTTCATGAATCTTACGTAAGTAAATATGTTGAATTCGGGTGCAAAGGTACATATTTATTTTGTCAACTCCAAAAAAAAATGTAATTTTGCACCCATTATGAGTACAATTATCTATCCTTCGCCAATCTTCGGTCCTGTGCATAGCCGTCGCCTTGGCATCTCATTGGGCATCAACCTGCTTCCTGCTGATGGTAAGGTATGCTCATTCGACTGTATCTATTGTGAATGTGGGTTCAACGAAGACCACCGTCCGTCGCTGCCTCTCCCCACCCGTGAGGAGGTGGCCAGGAAACTCGAAGAGAAACTGCAACAGATGGTTGCCGACGAGCAGCTGCCCGATGTGCTCACCTTTGCCGGCAACGGCGAGCCCACCTGTCATCCCCATTTTGCGGAGATCATCAGCGATACGATCCGTCTGCGCGACCAGTATTGTCCGAAGGCGAAGGTCTCCGTACTCAGCAATGCCACGATGATCCACCGCCAGCAGGTGCACGATGCCCTGATGCGGGTAGATAACAACATCCTGAAACTCGACACCATTGACCCCCTCTATATTAATAAGGTTGACCACCCCAACGGCACCTATGATGTGAACCTGATCATAGACCGCCTGAAGGCTTTTCAGGGACACGTCATCATACAGACGATGTTCATGCGTGGTGAATGTAAGGGGGAGTCTGTTGACAACACGGGCGATGAATACGTCACCCCCTGGCTCGAAGCCGTGAAGGTGATTGTCCCACAACAGGTGATGATCTACACTATCGACCGTGAGACACCTACCCAGGGACTGCTGAAAGCCACCCACGAACAGCTGGATGCTATCCGGGATCGTGTCATCGCCGCAGGCATCCCCTGTACAGCCAGCTATTAAATAATAAATCCCTGCCGACTGGCAGGGATTTATTTTCTTACTTGCACATGATGCCTCGCTTGGTTCCCTGGAGGAACTGGATGATGTTTCGGATCTCGGGGCCATCAGGCACCTGATCCTTGATCTGATTGATCACATCGAACACGCTGGTCTTTCCATGGAAGAGCAGACGATAGGCATTGGCAATATGCTTCTGAACCTTCTCGTCGATACCTGCATAGTTCATCATCGTGGTATTCGGACCACCATAGACCATCGGACTGCCGCCTGCGATGACGTATGGGGGCACGTCGTGAGAGAAGGCACAGCCTGCCTGGATCAGTGAGAGATCACCTGCACGGGTGTTGGCATTCTGGATGGCACCAGAAGAGAAGATGACACCACTGCCAATCACACAGTCGCCTGCAATCTTCGTACCATTACCAAACACGCAATTGTCGCCTATCACCGTATCGTGGCTGATATGAGTGCCTTCGAGCAGGAAGTTTGCATTACCTATCACGGTGACTCCATCCTTGTTGGTACCGCGGTTGATAACCACATTCTCACGAATCACGTTGCTATCACCGATCTTCACGTACGACTTGGCACCACGGTAGTTAAAGTCCTGCGGCAAGGCAGCAATCACACTGCCCTGATGGATCTTGTTGTTATTGCCAATACGTGAGCCGTCACAAATCGAGACAAAGGGGAATATGATGCAGTTGTCGCCAATCTCCACATCTTCCTCGATATATACGAAGGGGAATATCTTACAGTTATTGCCGATCTTCGCCTTGGGGCTGATCTCAGCTTTTGGACTTATTTCACTTGCCATAATTTTCAATTTTCAATTTTCAATTTTCAATTTACTTCCCTCCGCCTCCAAGCGCCGTATAGAGACTAACCACCGACTGCATTTTATTGAAGTTGTCTGTAGCCAGCGTGAGCTGAGCTGAGAGAGACTGCGTCTGGGCAGTCAGCACCTCCAGATAGGTAGTGCCCTTGGAGTGATAGAGGGCGATGGTGGCATCAACGGCTTTCGCCAATGCCTCGACACGCTGGGTCTCTATCTTCGAGTTGGCATCATACTGGTTGTAGTTGACCAGGGCATTAGATACCTCATTGCCAGCCTTGAGGATGGCATTCTGCCAGGTGTTGAAGGCCTGCTCATACTGCAGTTTGGTCACCTTCAGGTTGGCAATCAGTGCACCACGCTGGAAGATGGGCTGCGTGAGAGAGCCAAACAGTGAGGTAAGCCACTTGCCAGGATTCAAAGCGCCGTTGTTGTTGGTAAACGCCGCAGAGGCACCTATCGTGATGCTCGGATAGAACTTGGAACGGGCTGTCTGGATATCATGGAAACAAGAAGCAAGCTCCATCTCGGCATTATGCACGTCAGGACGGTTCTGCAACAGAGCCACGCCTACTCCTACAGCAAACTCGTCAGGCAGCGACTGCTCTGCCAATGTGGAACGGGGGATCTGCTGACCAGCCTGTCCGATAAGCAAGGAGAGTGCGTTCTCCGTAGCACGGATCTGACGCTCAAAGTCGTTGATCTGCGTCAGTGTGGACAGGTAGGCTGCCTCTGCACTATGTACAGCGTTGGCACGTGTACGACCCAGGTCGAACTGCTGCTGGGACATGTTCCACGTCTCTTTCGCCATCTTCGACATCGTCTTCACGATGCGGAGCTGCTCGTCTAACATCAACAGGGTGTAATAGCTGTTGGCAATACCACCGATAAGTTGGGCACGCACTGCCATCTGGTAATCCTTATATGCCAGGAGCTGCATCTGCGTAGAGCGCTTCTGCGACAGGATATTACCAAAGAGATCGATGGTCCATGAGGCCTGAACGGGAATAGAATAGCTCTTGGTCTCCACTGACGGACTGGTATGGATCGTTGAGATGGATCCCATCGGCTGCTGTGAGCCGATGGTGACACCTGGCAGGAATGCCAACTTGGCAGCCTTCAGCATGGCCTCATACATCTGAACAGTCAGGGCAGCGTTCTGCAGGTTGGCGTTACGCTCCAAGCCCTGTGAGATGAGCTGTTGCAGCTGAGGGTCAGTGAAGACGCTGCGCCAAGGCAGGTTACCAAAGGACGCAGTGTCCTGTGGCGCTACTGCCAGCGTATCGGTGGGTGACAGAGGGTCACGGATGAGACCTTCCGTATCAACCATCGGGCGCTCGTACTTGTTGTAAAGTCCGCAACTTGCAAGCAGCAGCGCTGCGGATATCATGATCATTATTTTCTTCATATTACTTCTCGACTTCAAAATCAACGGGTTCTTTATGTGCATACTGAGCCAACTCGGCAGCAACCTCGGCATTCTCCTCATCCTCGAACTTCATCGGACTGATCTTCTCCTGAATTGACTGGAAGATGACGAACAAAGTCGGAACGACGAAGAGCTGAAGGATTGTACCAATCAGCATACCGCCCACAGCTGCAGCACCCAGCGTCTGGTTACCATTCTTACCTACACCTGAGGCAAACATCATTGGCAACAGACCGATAACCATTGCCAACGAAGTCATCAGGATAGGACGCAGACGGGCTGCGGCTCCCAGTACGGCAGACCAGGAGATGGCCATACCTGTCTGACGGCGCTCAAGGGCAAACTGCACAATCAGAATGGCGTTCTTTGCCAACAGACCAATCAGCATGATCAGCGAGATCTGCATGTAGATATCGTTAGCATGCCCGAAGAGGTTGGTAAACAGGAAACAGCCTGCCAGTCCGAAAGGTACAGACAGCAATACTGACAATGGAAGGATGTATGACTCATACTGGGCTGACAGAATCAGATAGATGAAGATGAAACAGAGCAGGAAGATGATACCTGTGGTGTTGGACGCCTTAGCCTCCTCACGTGTCAGACCAGAGAAATCATATGAGTAACCTGCCGGCAGTGTCTCTGCTGCCACATCACGGAGGGCCTGGATAGCCTCACCAGTAGAATAGCCGCTGGCTACCGTACCTGTCACGTTAATAGAGGTGTACAGGTTGAAACGGTTGATGTTAGACGGACCATAGACACGTTTCAGGTTACAGAACTCCTTGACAGGAGCCATACCTGCGGGGGTACGTACATATATACTATTCAGTGATGCCTCCGTCATACGGGTCTCGGGTGCGCCTTGGATCATCACACGATAGAGCTTACCGTAGGCATTGAAGTTTGAGGCATAGAGACCGCCATAATAACCCTGCAACGTAGAAAGTACCGTAGCTGGCGAGATGCCGCTCTGCTTGCACTTTGCCACATTCACATTCACCATATATTGTGGATAGTTCGGGTTGTAGGAAGTCTGGGCTGTCTGGAACTCAGGACGCTTGTTGAGCTCAGCCAGGAACTCCTTCACAATATCGTAGAACTTGCTCAGGCTACCACCAGTACGGTCCTGCATCACCACAGACAGACCACTGTTCAGCGAGTAACCTGGAATCATTGGGGGCGAGAAGGCCAGCACCTGGGCATCCTTGATATGAGCTGTCTTGATAAAGATCTGGGCTATCACACCTGTGGCATCGTAGGGATTGAGGAAGAAACGGTAGATACCGTCGCCCTGCCACAGTCCGCTGATCTTCCACCACAGTCCCTTCTGACGCTCACTGAAAGGCTTCAGCTTCATGATAAACGTGGCCTGGTCGGAACCAGCACCTGCGATGAAGTTATAACCCTGGATCTGCTCACGGCTCATGATAGCGGGATCGGCAGCCAAGATGGAGTCAACCTCGTCAATGATCTGACGCGTACGGGCCACAGAGGTGGCAGGCGGCATCGAGATGGTACAGAAGATAGTACCCGTATCCTCGTCAGGCACCAGACCACTCTTGGTGGTAAACATCATAATACCCATCACCACAATACCTACCAATACCGTGGCAATGATAGCCAGTGGCTTGCGCACCAGTTTCTCCAGGATATTCTTATACTTACCGATAGTGGTATCGAAAGCTACGTTGAAGGACTGGTGGAAACGATCCACACGAGACAGCTTCTTCTCATGTCCTTCGGTATCGTGAGGCTTCAGGAAGATGGCACAGAGTGCCGGCGATAGTGTCAAGGCATTCAGAGCCGAAATAATGATGCTGACTGCCATCGTCACACCGAACTCACGGTAGAACGCTCCTGAGGTTCCGCCGATGAATGACACAGGCACGAACACAGCTGCCATCACAAGTGTGATGGAGATGATGGCGCCGGAGATCTCATTCATGGCATCGATAGAGGCTGTTAGCGGTGACTTGTAACCCTGATCCAACTTGGCATGCACGGCCTCAACCACTACGATGGCATCATCCACCACAATGGCGATGGCCAGCAGCAAGGCGGAGAGTACAAGCAGGTTGATGGAGAATCCCATCACATTGAGGAAGAAGAACGTACCGATCAGAGACACAGGAACGGCTATCAGAGGGATCAGCGTAGAACGCATGTCCTGCAGGAAGATATACACCACGAGGAACACCAGTGCCAGCGTCATGAAGAGCGTGAACACAACCTCCTCAATAGAAGCATACAAGAACTCCGTCACGTCGTAGTTGATCTTATAGATCATACCCGGCGGGAAGAGCTTCGCCTGTTCATCAAGCTCTGCCTTCACCTGCTTGGCGATATCGTTAGCGTTAGAACCGGCAATCTGCTGTACCATACCCATCACAGAGGGCAGGTTGTTGTTTCTCATTGAGACGGAATACATCAATCCGCCTAACTCAATGCGCGCTACATCCTTCAGCTTCAATGTCGTACCATCGGGCTTACTCTGAACGATGATGTTACCAAATTCCTCTGGGGTCTTCAGACGACCTGTATAGCGAAGAGAATACTCAAAAGCCACATCCGACTGCTCACCGAAGGTACCAGGAGCAGCCTCGATATTCTGTTCTGCCATCAGGTTGGCAATATCACTTGGCATCAGTCCGTGCTGCTTCATCACATCAGGCTTCAGCCAGATACGCATAGAGTAGGTTTTCATACCAGGGCTCATCACATCACCCACACCCTGAATACGCTTCAAGGCTGGTATGATGTTGATATTGGCATAGTTCGTCAGGAACTGGTCATCGTAACGTCCGTCGGAAGTCAAGGTGTACATGATCACCTGAGAAGACTGACGCTTCGTTACCGTCACACCTACACGCGTTACCTCAGCAGGCAGAAGAGCCTGAGCCTGAGACACACGGTTCTGCACGTTCACGGCACACATATCGGCATTCATTCCCTGTCGGAACATGACTGTAATCTGAGCCGAACCCGACGAAGCCGTCGAGGTCATATAATCCATGCCTTCCACACCGTTGATACTCTCCTCAAGGGGTGTGATCACAGAATTCTTCACTGTCTCGGCATCAGCACCGGAGTACTGTGTCTGCACGACAACAGTAGGCGGAGCAATATTGGGGTACTGCTCAATAGGCAGCGACACCAGTCCGATAAAACCCAGTAGCACAATGACAATGGATATCACTGTCGAGAGTACCGGGCGTTTGATAAATGTTGTAAAAGTCATATTTTACCTTTTTACCTTTTTACTTTTTTACCTTATTTCATCGCTCCCACAATGTCGCCAGCACTCATAGCCTTAGCCTGATCGGTAATCTTCTGCTGATATTTCTCCGGCGTAATGGGAACAATCTCCATACCGTCATGAAGCTTGGTGATACCATTGGTAATATACTTGTCACCTTTCTTCAGACCCTCGGTCACAATAAAGGTATTACCATCGTTCTGAGGATCTACCTTAATTTCTGTATATTTCACCTTGTTGTCTTTATCAAGGATATAGACGAACTTCTTATCCTGCAACTCAGATACACAGCTCTGCGGAATAATAATGACATCGCTGTTGCTGCTAGGGATGATAATCGTACCGGAACCACCACTCTTCAGCACCTTCTCTGCATTGGGGAACACGGCGATGATCTGTACAGAACCTGTCGTAGCGTCAATCACACCACTCATCTTGGTGACACGACCTTCCTGACCATACTCTGTACCATCAGCCAGTCTCAGCTTCACAGCAGGCATCGCCTCGATGGCACCTGCCAGGCCACCAGCGTTCTTACCCATAGCGAGCACATCCTTCTCTGTCATAGAGAAATAAACTTCCATGGAACTGATGTTTGACACTGTGGTCAACGTATTACTTGCACTTACAAGTGTACCTACCTTCAAGGGCAGAGAACCAACGACACCGGCAGCCGGACTCTTCACGTAGCAGAAGCTCAGCATCTCCTTGGCGGAAGCAAGACTCGCCTGAGCTGCAGCCAGATTTGCGACAGCACTCTCATAGCTGTTCTTTGACGACTTCAGCTCGTAATCACCGATGACACCACTCTCGAACAGTTTCTGAGAGTTATCGTAAGTCAACTTTGCCGTGTTTAATGCGGCTGTTGACGTATTTACCTGAGCCTGTGCCTGGCGCACCTGAGCCTGATAGGTCACGTTATCCAACACGAAGATGACCTCTCCGGCACTCACCGTCTGACCTTCCTTCACATTGATCTGAGTAATAAATCCCTGCACCTTTGGATGAATTTCCACATCTTGCACACCCTTGATAGTGGCAGGATAAGTGGATTGCATCGTGGTGCTTGATGTACCCACTGTCACTACAGGAAACTCATTGTCGCCAAAAGAAGGGCGACCGCCACCACCTCCGCACGATGCCAACAGCATCGAGGCAGCAGCAAACATCAAAACTTTCTTCATTTTCATACCTATTTATTGCAAATTGAATTTTCCAATGTGCAAAGGTACGAAAAATATATCCTTAGATATATAGAATTTAACAAAGTTTATTGGCTATTAGACTTTTATAGAAAACTTATTCCAAAATCAGACGTCGCCATGACCGTTTTCAGACATGCAAAATCAGACATCATACCGAAATAAGTCCCATCTCACGCGCTTTCTCCAAGAGCAACTGCATCAATGGCTCACGTTCGTTTTCCACCTTATTGTCAAGGACGGCATCTTTGAGAAACTGTTTCAAAACGCCTACCTCACGACTCGGTTTCAGATGAAACAGCTCCATAATCTCATTACCATCTATCACAGGCTGTAACAGACGGACATAGTCCTTGGCCTTTAAATCCGCAAGTTTTTCACGCACCATACGGAAGTTTTCAAGGAAGAGCTTCTTCCGCACTTCGTTCTTTGACGTGATATCTGCCTCGCAAAGAGTCATCAGGTCATCAATATCCTCACCAGCATCATTCATCAACCGACGGACAGCAGAGTCAGTGACTTCATCATCAGCAATGGCTATAGGCCGCATATGAAGATCAACCAGTTTCTGAACATATTTCATCTTCATATCCATGGGCAGCATCAGCCGACGGAAAATCTGTGGCACCATCTTGGCGCCTATGAGATTATGGTTATGAAAGGTCCAACCGACAGCAGGGTCCCAACGTTTTGACCTGGTCTTACCTATATCATGCATCAAGGCAGCCCAGCGCAGCCACAGATTATCCGACTTTGCCGCCACATTCTCCAGAACCTCAAGGGTATGGTAGAAGTTATTCTTATGAGCACGCCCGTTTTTCTGCTCTACGACATCCAAAGCAGCGAGTTCAGGCAATATGAGCTGGAGAAGTCCCGTGCGTTGCAGATAATCAAACCCGATACTGGGATGGGGAGCCAATATGATTTTGTTGAGTTCATCCTTGATGCGCTCGCCACTGACGATACGGACCCTGTCAGCCATACGCTCCAGTGCCACAAAGGTCTCTTCCTCTATCTGGAAGTTTAACTGCGTAGCAAATCGCACACAGCGCATCATACGCAACGGGTCGTCAGAGAAGGTGACATCTGGTTCCAGTGGCGTTGCGATAATTCCATCCTCCAGGTCGGCTAATCCGTTAAAGGGATCCACCAGTTCTCCGAAGCGATGACGGTTCAGACAGATGGCCATCGCGTTAATCGTAAAATCACGACGATTCTGGTCATCTTCCAAGGTCCCGTTTTCTACGACAGGCTTTCGAGAGTCATGGCTGTAACTCTCCTTGCGTGCACCAACGAACTCCACCTCGTATTCCTTACCTTTTTGGCGGAACTTCACCTGGGCAGTACCGAAATTCTTAAACACGGACAGATGAGCCTTCCTGCCAACTATCCGTTTCAGTTCTTCAGCCACGGCAATACCACTGCCTACAACCACAACATCAATATCGTTAGAGGGACGTTCCAGGAAGATATCTCTCACATAACCGCCAACCACATAGCACTCCATGCTCAGTTGGTCTGCTGCCGCACTGATTTGGTGGAATATTTCCAGATCCAGCAACTCTGCCAGTTCTTCATCGGAATATAATTTCATGCAATATATTTCAATCTGTCGTTTCTACTATTGTTTGGGTAACTCGAGGATGAAGCGACAACCATCATGATAGCTCGTATCAAGAACCAGATCGCCTCCGAGATTCTGACTATGCCTTTTACTCAATGGCAGACCAAGTCCCAATCCCTCAGAGAGTTCATTGACCTTGGTAAATGGTATGAACATCTGGTCACGATATGCTTCAGACATACCAGGTCCTTGATCTTCTACTATGAAGCGAATAGAGCTATCCGTCTCTTCTACAAAGAACTGCACATAAGCGCCATCAGAATACTTGGCTGAATTATACAGAAGTTCACGCAAGGTACGCATCAGATAGAGACCGTTCGTCTTAATAGCATACGTATCAGGCAAAGAACTCTTGAACTTAATGTTAATTTCCGGGAAATGATCCCTTGTGAAACGAATACTCTCACGGGCCACCTCATTACAGAACACCTTATCGTCCTTATGCATACTGAGCTCACTTGAGATTCCCGCATCAGAACTGTCATAGAGCATCAGCATCATACGAGACAGCGTCTTCGCATTGTGATCCATCATATCGACAATTTTTTTCAACTCATTATCGGGTATTTCTTTCAGACTGGTACGCAGGACCTGTGCAAAACCCATAATGATATTCAGCGGTGTACGAACCTGATGAGTCACATTCTGAATAAAGAGCGTTTTCTGGCGGTCAGCATCTTCTGCCAGCTTTGTAGCCTTGACGATCTCTTCGTTACTACGTTTGGTCTCTGCAGCCGCATTCTTAATCTCACCTACATGACGGTTCAGCGACTCCTGCATGGTGGCAAAACTGTTCTGGAGCCTGCCTACGGCATCTTGGCGTTTTGTGTGAGGTATCAGCCCCTCATATTTACCATCGGCTATACCTTTCGATTGAACCAGAAGCTGATTCAGAGGTTTGATAGCATGGGCTACAATCCACCAGCTGACCAACAGGATGATCATTAATCCAAAAACGATCAGCGGAACCATGATATTAGCAAGCCGGTAATAGGTCTGAAGGATTTCCCTGTCAGGAATAATCATGGCCAAGCACCATTTTGTTTCCGGAACAGGCTGATAGCAAACCAGATAGGACGTACCATTGATGGTAACACTCATATTGCCCCTGGCACCGCTTGACATCTCATGTCCCAAAGCTATCATATCTGCATGTTTCTCTACATCGAGATCCTCGTATATGGTCTTATTCTGTTCCTTTATCGAATCAGGATGGATAATATACCGTCCTTCACTGTTGACCATAACAAAATAGGTGTTCGGATAAGGCAGTTCTTCTGCGATTGTCTCCTTCATGCGATCCAACGACAGATCGGTAGAGATAACGCCTATAAAGCGCCCATTGTCCATGTAAAGGGGTTTGCAATAAGAGGCAATAATATGATGGGTATAGACGGAATTGCTATTGAAGTCACTAAAAGGATCCGTCCAGCAGGAACGTTCCAAGCTCTTAGGCTGTTTATACCACACTTGGTCATAATAGTCGTAAGCACCTTCCCTGACTGTAATAATGGAGTCACCTTCCCTGATGGAGTAAGCAGAAAAAGGTCCCTGCTCTGGGAACACATCCGGTTCAACGGTAATGGAGCAACCGTTGACATAGCCATTAAGCAATACCACACGATGAGAGAAAGCCAGCAAAGAGTCCGGATACAGGAACTCCTGTGTCATCCAGCCATTTGAGTTTGTTGCCGTCTCCACGATATTCATAGATCTTCTGACACGCAAAACAGTATGATCCAACACGCTGGCTATACGTTCTGTCGCTTCCTTATGCAGCATATAGCGGGACTGTACGAACATAACGCCTAATGCAGCGACAAACACCAGTACGGACAGGAGCAACACACTGACACTCAGTTTCAACGAGAGAGAATGACGTAATCTACCCATCTTTCCCCTCCTTTCCCGTTGCCTCCTTTGCCAATTCCAGCAGATGGTTCAGCAGCTCTGTAATCACCTCACCCTGCTTCTGGATATCATCTGCCATATGATCAACATCATTGGATTTTGACGTCTGCAGATGCGATAGCTTATTGACCCGATCTGAAATGATCTGAACGGGTGTGAGCATCTGATTTGTCATATTATGAAGGAAAGACGTCTTCAGACGATCAGCTGCTTGTGCCTGATGATAGGCAACACGCAAACGCTCGCCTTGGCTCTGTAGCTCTACATCCAACTTCTCCAGTTCATTTACATGCTTCGCCAAAGCCTGCTGCATCTGCTGGAAGTTATTCTGCAACTGACCTATCTCATCGTGCTGATGACTGTCAGGAATCGGTTCGTCGAAATGCCCATTCGCTATGCGATGCGCCGACTTTGTCAAGAACAATAACGGCAACAGCCTACGATGGATGAAGAACTGGCACAGCAGCGCTAATAGGATAATACCGAAAACAGCTATCAACATGACATACATCAGCAGGCGGTCGTAATCGCCAAAGATATCATCCTCTGGATAGACGATTCCCACACTCCATCCCAAGCTCTCCAAATAACGGCCTTGGACCTCATTGCGCGTAAAAGGCTCATAGAACACATAGTAAAGTTTCCCGTCTATTTTAATTCGCTTAAAGCCTTTCTCCCCGGCCATCATGGCATCGGCTGCCTTCTTCAGCGAAGGATCAGCCCCATGCTCTAACTGGGTATAAACGGTTTCGTCCTGAAGTTTAGAACCGTCCGGATGAACTAAGAAAGAGCCGTCCGAACCCAACAGTACACTATATGAATGTTCTGACGGTTTCGCAGACTGCACAATCCGGGAAAGCATATTGATGGTGACATCAACTCCCATGACACCTATGCGCTTGCCTTTGGAATCGCTAATTGGCAGACAAAAGGTAATGATTGTCTCGCTATTCGCATCAAGATCCTCCAAAGGGTCGGTCCAGAGAGGAGTTCCTTTTTTCATGGGCTCCACATACCACTTCTGCTGATGATACGGCGTGTTTCCAAAAGACTTTGCCTGAATAATCTCCGAACCAGTCGCAGAACGGTAATAATAGGCCATGAACGATTCTCCTTTGTCTTTATAATAATAAGGCTCAAATGCGATGGCACAACCAGCAATATAGGGGTTCGACTCCACAAGACCACGGCTATACATATGCATCATCTCGGGGTTATCGAGGTGACGACACATATTAAAATACACATTGCCAGCCGATTGCTCCACACTTAGCAGCACATTATCAATATGTTCAACGGTACTTTCCAATGTCTGCTCTGCCTTCAGCATGGCCTCGTGTTTCACCGTCTTCCGCGAGAAATGAAGCATCGTAAAAAGAGCTGCTGCAAGTAACATTGCAACAAGCAAAACGACCTTCAAACTAATTCTGACGGACAGTTTACCGGTGAACAATTTAGACAGTCTCAACATATATGAATAGCATAGCTATGTTCCCAAATCTTACAATTTTTCTGCAAAGATACATAAAAATATTGAGATATCAATAATAATACTGATTTTTTTCGTATCTTTGCACACAAGAAGCAACAAACTAAAGGCAATTGGTTAAATTATGAAGGTTCTATTAATCGGTGGAACAGGCACCATCAGCAGTGCCATCACCAGGCAATTGGCAGAAAGTGGCCACGACTTATGGCTACTGAACCGTGGTAATCGAAAAGCAGAAGTACCTGCAAGTGTCAGACAAGTCATCTGCGACATCAATGATGAGACAGCTGTACTCCAGAAGATAGGCGACAATAAGTTTGATGCTGTCTGCGAGTTCATCGGTTTTCTCCCCTCACAGGTAGAACGCGACATCCGTCTTTTCCGGGGTCGCACCAACCAATATATCTACATCAGCTCCGCTTCTGCTTACAACAAACCAGCTGCCAGTCATATCATCACGGAAGGTACGACGCTGGCCAACCCCTATTGGCAGTACTCACGCGACAAGATTGCCTGCGAGGAGTTGTTGATGCACGAATATCGTGACAATGGCTTCCCTGTAACGATCGTCCGACCAAGTCATACTTATTGTGAAAGAGGTGTACCCTTAAGCGTTCATGGTCCGAAAGGCAGTTGGCAGGTACTGAAGCGTATGATGGAAGATAAGCCCGTGATTGTGCAGGGGGACGGTACCTCCTTATGGACATTGACGTGGAATGAAGATTTCGCAAAAGGCTTTATTGGTCTGATAGGTAATCCCAAGGCGCTTGGCGAAGCATTCCAGATTATGAGCGATGAACAGTTGACATGGAATCAGATCTACGCCACAACAGCCAAGGTACTTGGTGTACCATTTCACCCTTATTATGTCTCATCGTCATTCCTCGCAGATGTCTGTCCCAAGGAATACGACCTCTTAGGAAACCTGATCGGCGACAAAGCCGTGTGTGTGGTCTTCGACTGCACAAAGCTGAAACGTGCCGTCCCAGGATATCAGGCTACAACACGTTTTGACGAAGGCGTACGCCACTGTATCGCCTACCTGCTCAGCAATCCGGAGTTACAAGTTGAGGATCCAGAATTCGATGCCTGGTGTGAACGGGTAATCAAGGCTCAGGAACAGGCAAAAGCAAGTTTAATAGGTTAAGAAAAACCAGCCAGTCTTTAAAAAATTCCCTTAAAGACTGGCTTTCTTATTTTTTTTTTGTACCTTTGCAGGCAGTATGAGAATCAGAACGTTTTTTTTCATTTTGCTATTAACGGCAGGCACATTGGCTGCCCACGCCCAAAGTGTATCGGATATCATCAAGAAGGATCCGACATTTGCCGTTACTAATTACGCCATCTATCCTGAAAACATTGATTTCAAAATGACGGCACCACCTGCCGGCAAACACCCTTTCTATATCTCTCACTATGGGCGCCACGGTTCCCGATATATCAGCAGGCGCATGGGCTATGACATCCCCTATCTGATGATGTGTAGAGCGGACAGTGCCGGGCAACTGACTCCTTCGGGGCACGAAGTACTCAGACAGATTCGGGCCATTATAGCTGATTCTGAAATGCGATGGGGCGACCTGACAGGTTACGGACATCAACAGATACGTCATATTTACGCCCGTATGCCACAGAGATTTCCTGAAGTATTCAAAGGAGATGCCATCATCAATGCCCATAGTACCACTGTCAGCCGATGTATCTTAAGTATGGCAAGCGCCATGCTTGAATTTATCAAATTTAATCCTGACCTAAGAATCAGGATGAATGCCACGATGCATGACATGTGGTATCTGAACTATCAGGACAAGCAGCTCATGGGACAAGCCATGACACCAGAAGCCAAAGCTGCACACGATGCCTTTACAGCTGCGCACAAAGGTAATCCTGAACTGATGAAGCTGTTATTCACGGACCCTGACAAAGCCAAGGAAGTTGTTGACGAACAGCAGCTCAATTATTTTCTCATAAAGATGGGGCTATTTCAGCATCACACGCACCTCTATCAAAAAGGCTACCTGACGGACATCTTCACGATAGAAGACCTTCATCGTCTTTGGCAGAACGATAATGCCTGGTGGTATATCAACTATGGAGCCTGTAAACTGAATGGCGGTCTCCAACCATACAGCCAGCGTATCCTGCTGCGTCAGCTAATCAATGAAGCCGACAGTTGTATCCGTCTTGAGAAGCCAGGTGTGCAGTTGCGCTTCGGTCACGATACCGTCCTGCTGCCTCTCGTCTGTCTGTTAGGCATCAACGGCTATGATTTAGAGACCGACAACTTGGAAGAGTTGGAAGCTAAAGGCTGGTGGAGCTCAAGAATATTCCCCATGGGTTCTAACATTCAATTCATCTTCTATCGGGAGAATCTTGAAGACCAGGATGTACTCTTTAAGGTGCTGCTTAACGAACAAGAGGCAAGACTACCCATTGCCACTGACTGTGCGCCCTATTATCATTGGCGAGACTTCCGAGAGCATTACCTCAAGAAAATCAACGACTATGATAGTTTGCATCGCTGAGAAACCGAGTGTCGCTCGTGATATTGCACGCATCTTGGGAGCAAACAGCTCTCATGATGGCTACATGGAAGGTAACGGCTATCAGGTGACGTGGACCTTTGGACACCTTTGTACCTTAAAGGAACCTGGAGACTACACCCCCGCCTGGAGACCATGGGCCCTGACACAGTTGCCAATGGTGCCACAACGCTTCGGCATCAAACTGATTGATGACCAAGGTATCAAGAAACAGTTTGCGACAATCGAGCGACTGATGCAGGCTGCTGACAGCATCGTCAACTGTGGCGATGCCGGGCAGGAAGGTGAACTCATCCAGCGATGGGTGATGCAGAAAGCACAAGCCACCTGTCCTGTCAAGCGCCTCTGGATCTCATCGATGACTGACGAGGCAATACGCGAGGGCTTTGCCAATCTGAAAGACCAGTCAGATTACCAGCCGCTCTATCTGGCAGGTCTGTCACGTGCCATTGGCGACTGGCTTTTAGGCATGAATGCCACACGTCTCTATACCCTTAGATACGGACAGGATCGTCAGGTGCTCAGTATCGGGCGTGTTCAGACCCCTACCCTCGCCCTTATCGTCAACCGTCAGAAAGAAATCGAGAACTTCAAGCCAGAACCTTATTGGGTATTGGCAACCGTCTATCGTGACACCACCTTTACTGCTACCACGGGAAAGTTCACGAGTAAGGAAGAAGGTGAGAAAGCCTTTGAGACTATTGAAGGCAAGCCTTTTACTGTAACCAAGGTAGAGAAGAAGGAAGGCAAGGAACAACCGCCACAGCTCTACGACCTGACCTCGTTACAGGTAGATTGCAACCGCAAGTTCGCTTTTTCTGCCGAGATGACGCTCAACCTCATCCAAAGTCTCTATGAGAAGAAATACACCACCTATCCCCGTGTGGATACGCAATACCTCTCCGACGACATCTATGCCAAATGTCCTCAGACTCTGAACGGGCTCTATCAGACAAAATTCGGCGGTGTGGCACCCTATGCAGAGCTAATTAAGCCTATCGGCGGCAAGGCACTGAAGAAGTCGAAACGAGTATTTGATACATCAAAAGTAACGGATCACCACGCCATTATCCCCACAGGCGTCATTCCCCAGAATCTCAGTGATGCCGAACGGAAAGTCTTTGACCTCGTAGCCCGTCGCTTCATCGGCGTCTTCCTGCCGGATTGCAGATTCTCTACGACTACGGTTCTCGGAGAGGTTTCTAGTAGTCCTAGGGAGCCTAGTCAGCCTAGTCAGCCTAGCAAGCCTAGCATCGAATTCAAAGTCACTGGCAAGGAGATCCTCGATCCAGGCTGGCGCATCGTCAGAGAGAAGACCGAAGTAAAAACCGACACTGACGACGAAGAGAAGAAGCAAGACGATGAGGAACGCACCCTGCCAACCTTCGTCAAAGGGGAATCCGGTGACCATAAACCCACACTCACGGAAAAATGGACCACACCTCCACCTTATTATAATGAAGCCTCGCTGCTTCGTGCGATGGAGACTGCCGGCAAGTTTGTAGAGGATGAGACCCTGCGCGCTGCCATGAAAGAAAACGGCATCGGCCGCCCTTCCTCACGCGCCTCGATTATAGAGACACTCTTTAAACGCCACTATATCAAACGTGAAAGGAAACGTCTGGTTGCGACACCAACAGGCATTGAATTGATCGACCTGATTCGTGAAGAACTGTTGAAGAGTTGCGAGCTGACAGGCATCTGGGAGAAAAAGCTCCGCGACATTGAACATCAGAAATACGATGCCCAGCAGTTTATCAACGAGTTGAAGCAGCAAGTGGCAGACATTGTACACGATGTGATGAGCGACCCTTCCAACCGTCGTATCACTGTCACGCCCGATGATGCGCCTAAAAAGAAAAAAGGCAAGAAGCAATAAATCGGAAGCCATATCGTTTTAAAGATGATATGCGAAGAATCTTCACCATATTTATGATAGCCCTCGCCACCGGACTGATACTCAGTTGCGGTGCAGATCAGGCTATGAAGAAAGGTGATAGGCTATACGCCATCGGGGAGTATCACGATGCAGCCGTTCAATACCGTAAGGCATACGGTCAGACGCCCTCCAAAGAGCGGGAGCTCAAAGGTGCACGTGCTAAGAAAATGGCAGACTGTTACCGTCGCATCAACTTCACCAATAAGGCGATTACTGCCTATAACAATGTGGTCCGTTATAAACAGGCAGACTCACTGACACATTTCTATCTCGGGCAGCTCTATATGCGGAACGGCAACTACAAAGAGGCTGCCAGACAGTTCAAAATAGCGATCGACAGTTTACAGTTCAGGAACAGCCCGTTACTGACACTCGCCCAGAGTCGGCTCAAGGCGGCAGAGTCGGCACCGATTTGGAAGAAAGAAGGCTCTGACTACATCGTAAAGCGTGAAGCTCTCTTTAACTCCCGTCGGGCAGAGTATTCACCCATGTTAGCTGGCGACGACCACGACCATCTCTATTTCACCTCTACCCGCAATCAGGCGCAAGGCGATGATTATAGCGGTATCACAGGTACAAAAGCTGCCGATATCTTCTTCTCACAGAAAGACGACAAAGGTAAATGGATGAAACCACAGGCTATCGATTCAGAACTGAACTCCGATTTCGATGAAGGAGCCTGCTGTTTCTCTCCTGACGGACAGACCATGTTCCTCACGCTCTGCAAGACAGACCCGAACTCACCCCGCTATGCCTCCATTGCCATCTCCAACCGCACCGATGCCACCTGGAGCAAACCCACCGAGCTGTCCATCTCCAAAGACACACTCTTCAGCTACGCCCACCCTGCCGTATCACCCGATGGCGAGTGGCTCTACTTCGTCAGCGACATGCCTGGCGGATTAGGCGGCTATGACCTCTGGCGATGCCGACTCTATGGGAATCACGAAATAGGCAGCATAGAGAATCTCGGTGCCCCCGTCAACACATCAGGCAACGAGATGTTTCCGACGTTCCGTCCCAATGGCGACTTCTATTTCTCCTCAGACGGGCATCCCGGTATGGGCGGACTAGATATCTATATCCTCAAGAAAGGCACCAAGGCACTGGAACACCCAGGAACGCCGCTCAATTCCCAAGGCGACGACTTCGGCATGACCTTTGAAGGGCGCCACAACCGGGGATATTTCTGTTCTAATCGCGGCGACATCAGAGGCTATGACCACATCTACAGCTTCTATAATCCGGAGATCATTCAGACGGTTAAGGGATGGGTTTATGAGCAGGACGGTTACGAGCTGCCTGCCGCACAGGTCTATATGGTGGGCAACGATGGCACCAACCTGAAGCTGAATGTGCTTGGCGACGGTTCCTTCACCCAGGAGATTAAGCCAGGAGTCGATTATGTATTCCTCGGCACCTGTAAAGGCTATCTCAACCATCAGGAACAGTTGCAGGTAGAACCAGTCAAGAAGTCGGAAGAATATGTCTTGCAGTTCCCATTGGCAAACATCTCCGCCCCAGTGCTCATTGAGAACATCTTCTACGACTTTGACAAGGCAACCCTGCGCCCTGAGTCGCAGGCAGCCCTTGACGAGCTTGTGAAACTGCTGAATGACAATCCCAACATCACCATTGAGCTATCGGCACACACAGACAACAGAGGTTCCGATCAGTATAACGAGCGGCTGTCACAACAACGTGCACAGAACGTGGTCAACTATCTCATCCAGAAAGGGATAGAGCCTGAACGGCTGACACCCAAAGGATATGGTGAAGCCAAGCCCAAACGTATTAAGCGGAAGGTGGCAGAAAAATATCCGTTCCTCAAAGAGGGTGACATTCTCAATGATACGCTCATCAACACACTCTCTGAGGAACAGCAGGAACAGTGCCATCAGCTAAACCGACGCACAGAGTTTATAGTGTTGCGAACAACTTACGGGCTGTTTGATAAGGCAGGTAAACTAAAACGATAGCCAGCAGCAACAGGATACCCCACAGGTTCACAGGTATCTCCGTGGTGGTGGCAGTAACCATCTGTACTTCCAGCCAGCCAAACAAGATGCGAAGCGTAGCATAGAACAACCCTGTCACGACCTGCCAGCCTCCAAACATGAAGAACAGCACGCCAGCCACCGCCATGCAGAACAATGTCCACAACTGCGACAGTTTTCTAACCGCCTCCATCTTCCTGTCAGGCAGACTGTGCATCACCCGCTCTGTAAAGCCATTATCTTCAATCTGCTGCCGGGCAGCCTGCTTGAAGAAATCCTCTATCATCATATTGTCTTTATCTGTCATAGCCATTCTGTTTTAAATAGTTTGCCATTTTTTCCTTTCCTCGTCTCAGATGCGACTTCACCGTGTTCTCCGCAATGCCCGTAATATTACTGATCTGATCAATCGGATAGCCGTCGATGAGTTGCAGGGTGATACACGTGCGTTCATCAGGTTTTAGCAGTGCCAGGGCGGCATAGATATCCATCTTCAGCGTATCACTTGCCGACACCGTCTGACGAGCCACTGTGGCGGAACTATCTATGTCTTCTGTCTGATGGTGTGAGCGCACCTCGTCATAGAACACATTATAGGCGATCCTCATCAGCCAGGTAGAAAAGCTTGCCATCCCCCGGAACTTGGTGATGTTCACATAGGCCTTGATGAAGGTCTCCTGTGCCAGATCGTCACTCAGCTGTTCATCTCCCAGCGTCTGATTCAGGAAGAACCGACGAACAGGCGACTGATACTTCCTGACAAGCTGGTCAAAAGCCTTCTTGTTTCGGAATACCGCCACCTGCGTCACGAGAGATATATCGCTGAACTCTGCCACCTTTTTTTACCTTCTTACCTTTTTACTTTTTTACTTTTCCAAAAGGTTCTTTTCCGGCATTACGATCCACAGCACGATGTAGAAGATCAATCCGCTGAAGGCTGTAAACAGCGTCAAGAAAGCGTATGCGATTCTTACCATTACGGGGTCAAAGTCCAGATACTCGGCTATACCGCCGCAAACCCCAGCCCATACTCTGTCATTAGAGCGCATTAATTTCTTAGTCATAATCCTGAATTATTAATGTTGTTGATATCTGTCGTATTGTTATACTGCGCGTTGTTCACGTCGTTTCGCGACTGTCTGGCGATAAACCACTTGCCGAGTCCGATGAAGAACACGAGTGCGCCGATGCCGAAGCCGATCTTTCCAACCACGATACCGAGGAAGATGGCAAGTCCTACGCCTGTGAACATCTGGCGGATGCCCGTCTGATAGTCATCGTCGCTGATCGAGCTCTGTTTCTCCTTCAACAGCTGGTCAGGTATCGGCTGTCCCTTCTCCATTGCCATCTGTGCCAGTTTAATCCGGTCCCTGCGGTTCTTGTTGATGAAGTAGAACACGGCGATGATAATCAATATCGGTGCAAGGACGAACATGATAAAAATAATAACGGCAACGAAAAACATGCCTGCTATCGCATTTTTATCTAGATTACCGAATACTTCTTCAAGCACGCCATCCATATCCTCGTCAGAGCTGATGCTGATGTGCCGGCTGTTTGCATAGGCATCGATAGAATCGCCTGCTACAGCTGTTGTGTCAGAAAAGGCTTCGATTGCACTTGGATTGTTTTTAGTAGAGTCCGTCTGCTCCGTACGGGGCGTATGACGGTGGCGCTGTGCCGCTGCGTCAGCATTCATGCTGAGCGTCAGCACCATTGCGATTGCGATTAAATACTTCTTCATATCTTTTCTCCTTTTTACTTTTTTACCTTTTTACTTTTTTACCCTTTTACTTTTTTACCCTTATTCTGGGTTTCTTTGTCTGTTTGACGCAACAAATCATAAATTAGTTGCAAAGATAATGGAAATTCTTATTTTTTTTCTATCTTTGTACCCGAAAATGATACAATTGCCCGAAGATTTTGTCCGAGAAACCACGCTGGTGATGGGCGAAGAGCGCTTTAACAGCTTTATGGAAGCCTTCAACGAGGAGGCTCCCACCAGCATCCGACTGAATCCCAAGCACCATGCAGCGCTGAGGGCAGAGCTGATAGAGCAAGCTGTTCCTTGGTGTCCTGAAGGCTTCTACCTCAAGGGGCGCCCTTCATTTACCTTCGATCCGCTGTTCCATGCTGGCTGCTACTATGTGCAGGAAGCCGCCTCGATGTTTGTCTGCCATATTCTCAGAACGCTTTTAGGACAAAAAAGCAATCCATTATCCGTTCTCGACATGTGTGCCGCTCCTGGCGGCAAATCCACAGCAGCCCGCAGTGTTCTGCCTGAGGGGAGCCTGTTGGTCAGCAATGAACCGATAGCCTCTCGTGCCCAGATTCTCTTGGAGAACATCACGAAATGGGGTTGGAATGACTGTGTCGTCACCAACAACTACCCACGCGACTACCGTAAGGCGAAGACAAAGTTCGATATGATACTCTGCGATGTGCCCTGTTCAGGTGAAGGAATGTTCCGTAGAGACCCTGCCACCATCGGTGAATGGAGTCTGCAGAACGTAGAGAAGTGCTGGCGCCTGCAACGAGAGATTGTCGCCGACGCCTGGGAGTGTCTCACCCCTGGCGGCATCCTAATCTATAGCACGTGTACCTTTAATACCAAGGAGAACGAAGAGAACGTGCGCTGGATAATCGACACCTACGACGCAGAGCCGCTGGAGATTTCCACCAAGCCGGAATGGCGCATCACGGGTTCACTGCTTGCGGGCTTCGAGGCTCCCGTCTATCGCTTCATCCCCGGTATCACACAGAGTGAAGGTCTGTTCGTCGCTGTACTCAGGAAGGGAGGCACGAAGTCTGGGGCTGACACCAAAAACAACATGCAGCGCCTCAAGGTACTGAAAGCCGATCTGCCCGAAGGCGCTTACCCGCAGGTTGGCCTGCCCTACGCCGACGCTCTGAAATACCTGCGTGGTGAGGCTCTGACACTGCCTGCAGATACCCCTCGCGGCATCGTCACAATCACTTACAAGGACATCCCCTTAGGACCGGCAAAGAACATAGGCAACCGCGCCAACAACCTCTATCCGAAGCCCTGGCGCATCAAGACCACCCACCTGCCTTCCCAAGCCCCCGAAATTATCACAATATAATTTTTGCATTTTTACATTTTTGCATTTTTAAATTTTTACATTATAAAATGAAACAGTATTTAGACATTCTTAATCGAATCCTGACAGAAGGCACTGAGAAAGGCGACCGTACAGGCACCGGAACCATCAGCATCTTCGGCACCCAGTCACGCTACAACCTCGACGACGGGTTCCCCCTGCTCACCACCAAGAAGCTCCACCTCAAGTCGATCATCTACGAACTGCTCTGGTTCCTGAAGGGTGACACCAACGTGAAGTATCTGCAGGAGCATGGTGTACGCATCTGGAACGAATGGGCGGATGAGAACGGAGAGCTCGGTCCTGTCTATGGACATCAGTGGCGCTCCTGGCCCGACTATAACGGCGGCACCATCGACCAGATTCAATATGTGCTGGATCAGTTGAAGAACAATCCCAACTCCCGCCGTATGATCGTGTCTGCCTGGAATGTGGCGGAGGTCAACAAGATGGCTTTACCACCCTGTCACACCATCTTCCAGTTCTACGTGGCAGGCGACCGCTTGTCGCTGCAACTCTATCAGCGCAGTGCCGACACCTTCCTGGGTGTACCCTTTAACATTGCCTCCTATGCCCTGCTGTTGCAGATGATGGCACAGGTGACAGGCTATAAGGCTGGTGACTTCATCCATACCACTGGCGACACCCATCTCTACCTGAACCATATCGAACAGGCCAAGCTGCAGCTCACCCGTGAGCCTCGTCCGCTGCCCCGTATGATCCTCAATCCGGATGTGAAGTCACTCTTCGATTTCCAGTACGAGGATTTCCAGCTTGAAGGCTATGATCCTCATCCACATATCAAAGCGGAGGTTAGTGTATAGTGAATAGTGAATAGTGAAAAGTGAATAGTTATGATTAGTATTATTGCAGCGGTGGCGAAGAATAGAGCCATCGGATTTCAGAATAAACTGATCTATTGGTTGCCCAACGATCTGAAGCGTTTCAAGCAGCTTACCACCGGGCATACCATCATCATGGGGCGCAACACCTTTCTGTCGCTGCCGAAGGGTGCCCTGCCCAACCGTCGTAACATCGTACTGAGTCGCAGCACAAACGCATTTCCTGGCTGCGATGTCTATGCATCCTTGGAGGAAGCCCTTGCGCATTGCACTGCCGAAGAGGATATCTATATCATAGGTGGTGCCAGTGTCTATCAGCAGGCCCTGCCGCTTGCCGACCGGCTCTGTCTGACGGAGATCGACGACACGCCCGCGGAAGCCGACACCTTCTTCCCTGCCTACGACGACTGGCAGGAAGTGAGTCGCGAGAGCCATGATACAGACGAGCGCCACGCCTACCCTTATGCCTTTGTAGATTACATCAAAAAGAATTAAATATGAAAAAGATCCTGTCAACCATTGCCGCTATCTGCCTCGTGACAACCACTTTTGCAGATACCGTTCCTTTTGGGAATGGACAACTTACCATCACTACCATTGCCCGCAATGCCGTTCGCATCCAGTATCAGGAGGGCGAAGTCAAGCAAGCGCTTCCTGAATGGATCTACGTTAACCAAACGCCTGTGAAGGAGGCAGACGTGAAAGTGGATGTCGATAGCCAGCACCAGAAGGTGTCTGTGAAAGATTCATCCGGACGAGTGGTCTTCACCGCCACCCAGCATCAGCTCAGCGATGGCAAGGCCACCTTATCCCTCAACTCTCCCAAAGACGAATACCTGTTCGGACTGGGACAGTTTCAGGACGGCTTTACGAATGTGCGTGGTCTCTCACGCCGACTCACCCAGGTGAACACCCAGATCTCCATCCCGATGCTGTTGTCGAGCAAGGGCTATGGCATCTTGTGGAACAACTATGGCATGACGGAGTTCAACCCCGCCGACCAATGCGTGGCACTTCAGAAACAGGCTGGCGCCGGTGAGAAAGAGGTTGTCGATGTCACCTCCACAGAAGGCGGCAAGCGCGAGGTGCGCGAACGTCATATCTTCGAAGGCACCATCACCATCGCTGAGGAAGGCGACTATGCCCTGCTGCTCGATGTCGGTCAGAAGATGGCACGCCGTCATAACCTCTGCATCGACGGCGAGACTGTCATTGAGATGCAGAACCTATGGTTGCCGCCTACCGCCTCGCAGATCGTACATCTGAAAGCCGGCAAGCATCAGCTTTCCGCCGAGCTCACCAAGGACGACCAGCCGACACTCTATTACCAGAAGGTCAAGGACCAGACGGTATTCAGTTCGCCTGTGGCAGAGAAGGTTGACTACACCGTCTTTACAGGCACGCCCGATGAGATCATTGCATCCTATCGCTCACTCACCGGCAAGGCGCCTAAGATGCCTTCGTGGGCGTTGGGCTATATCCACTGCCGTGAACGCTTCCACTCGTCGGATGAGATATTGAGCACCGCCAACCGATTCAAACAAGAGCATCTGCCCATCAGCATGATCGTGCAGGACTGGCAATACTGGGGTAACACAGGCTGGAACTCCATGCAGTTTGATGCCGACAATTACCCTGATCCGAAAGCCCTCACCGACAGTCTGCACCAGATGGACATCCGCCTGATGCTGAGCGTATGGTCGAAGATCGACAAAAGCTCTGTGGTGGGACAGCAGATGGAGCGCGACGGTTACTATATCCCAGAAACCGACTGGATCGACTTCTTCAATCCAGAAGCCGCTGCCGCCTATTGGAAGAACTTCAGGGAGCGACTGGTACCGCTGGGCATCGACGCCTGGTGGCAGGATGCCACAGAGCCGGAGAATGATGATCTCGTGGGACGTCGTGTGAATCGAGGTCAGTGGAGTGGCGAACAGGTACGTAATGTCTATCCCCTACTCGTCTGTCAGACGGTGTATGACGGACTCCGTGCGGCTGACCGTGAGCCGATGATCCTCACACGTTGCGGTTTCCCTGGCATCCAGCGCTATAATGCAGCCCTGTGGTCAGGCGATGTCGGCAACGACTGGGAGACCTTCCGCCGTCAGATCACTGCCGGTCTGGGCATCCAGGCAGCAGGCATCCCCTGGTGGACCTATGATGCAGGCGGCTTCTTCCGTCCGCAGGATCAATACACCAATCAGGACTATATCGAGCGGATGCTCCGCTGGATCGAGACGAGCGTCTATCTGCCGCTGATGCGTGTTCATGGTTACATGAGCAATACTGAGCCCTGGAACTACGGGGCAGAGGCACAGCAGATCATTGCCAGCTGTCTGAAAGAGCGTGAGCGTCTGCAACCCTACATCGACTCCTGCGCCACAGCCATCGCCGATCAGGGCTACACGCTGATGCGCCCGCTGGTGTTCGACTTTGCCGATGACCCCGAGGCACTGCAACAGAAATACGAGTATATGTTTGGTCCGAAGTACCTCATCAGTCCCGTCACTGAGCCGAACGTAAAGGAATGGAAGACCTATCTCCCTAAGAACAAAGGCGGTTGGACAGACTATCACACAGGCATCCACTACGACGGCGGCCAGACCGTCACCACCCCCGTCACCAAGGCCTATATTCCAGTTTTCATCAGAGGCTAAGGACACACAAAAAGAGGGAACGATCTGTTCCCTCTTTTTGTGTGCGTTGTTGGATTTAGTATCTTACAACAAGGTAGTTTGACATGCTCCAGAATTTCTCTGTGTCAGTAACAGTCAGCGTACTTGTTCCATCACCGTTATCAGTGATCTTATATGATCCAGCAGGTACCTGAGTAAGAATTTCCGGTTTCTTGCCTGCAATCTTGAATGAGTTCTGCGTGCGAATGTCAATCTTGGTAAAGGCTGACGGGTTCACCTGTGACATGTTGAGTTTCGCCTTCTTCAGGAAACCACCCGAAAGGATACCGGCATCCTTCAGCATCTTTTTCGTACCAAAACATACGTATGCCTCGTTAAGCATATTAGTCTGAGTTTCAATAACTTCATCTTTTGCTTTTGAGTCTTCCTCAAGTGTGGTGACTTGCGTATTCAGCTGTGCCACATTCTCCTTCAGCGTATTGATATCGAAGTTACGCTGCTCCAACTCCTCAGTCAGTTTAACGATGGCCTGATCCTTCTCTTCCAGTTGGGCTTTCAGAGAGGCGATGGTCTTCATTAGCTTTCCGTTCTGCTGACCGCTGTCTCCAAGTTTCTTCTCCAGTTCCGCCAGTCTTTCGCGCTGACGCTGTAAGACTTCCTTATAGGCAGAGATATTCTGCTTGATTTGCTCTTTCTTTGAAAGGTTTGATTCGCCCACACTGCGCAGAACGCTACCGTCGAGATCGAGCACGCTATCCATACTTGCATTGACAACATCAAGAAACAGATCCATTTCACTCATCTCCGCATATTTGTCGTTCAAGGCATTTTTCAGCGAATCAACTTCTGGATTAGACTTTGTCTTCTCTCCACATGCAATCATTGACATGATCATCGGAATGACCAGTACATACACATACAACTTTTTCATAATTCCTAAATTTTACAGTTTTAATCAAAAACGATGCAAAGGTAGTGCTTTTTTCTGAAATATTAAAGCGTTAAACAATAATTTTACCTGTCTTGGGGCAGAATTCCCAGAATTAAATCCAGCACTTGCTACATTTAAATGTAAAAAGTTCCAGAATTAAATCCCGCAAAATTCCTTCCGACAATGCAAAGGTACCACATTTCAAAACTCACTTAGGGGGGAGAACCCGCATGCGAGGCTTCAGTCCTAAGGCCTCCAGCTCTGCCATGTGGGGCTTAAACCAGTTCACCAACGTACAAACACTTACACCAGCCAACTCTGCTAATTCACTCTTTGATTTTGCTTTCATTGCTTTTTAGGTTTTTAACATAATCTCTAAAACTTTTTCCCGCGTACGTACAGGAAAGATTCTCGACAGAAGCGTTCCTGTACGTACGCGCGGAAATTTTTCAGCTTTTCTCCTCATATCAATCTGTTTTGAGGGTTTAACAAAATAATGAAATTTTTAGGAATGCCGTCCAACAGATCGAGCCAGGGTTTAGTTGATTCATACGTTGTAATCTCTAATGATTGTTATTTGCTTACAAAATTAAGCAATTATTACCACGTATGCAAATATTCATTCATAAAAAAACTTATGACCCCTAAAATAAACGTACCATTTTTAAATTTCTTACAAAAAAAACACAAAAACGACTCACGAAGCCAGGCAGCTCCGTGAGTCACCGTTTACATTCTCCAACTCTTCCATTGTCAACATCATCTCAATGAAGAACGACTTTAAGACCATCTAAAGGACAGGTATGTCTATTAATGCTTGAATAAGTAAGTAACAAAGATGATTTAATCCTGGAAATAGACGCGCTTGACACGGTTGGAGACACCTGTCAGTACCTCGTAGGGAATGGTGCCGAGCACATCGCTGAGCACGGTAACGGGCAAGTGCTCGCCGAAAATCTCCACCTGATCGCCCTCCTGACAGGGGATATCCGTCACGTCGATCATCGCCACATCCATACAGATGTTACCCACATAGGGAGCCTTCTGACCGTTCACCAGACAGTAGCAGCGGCGGTTGCCAAGTCCACGGTTCAGTCCATCGGCATAGCCGATAGGTATAGCGGCAATCACGGAGTCGCGCTCTATCCTCCCCTTACGGCTATAGCCAACCGTCTCGCCAGCAGGCACATGACGCATCTGAAGAATGGTGGTTTTCAGCGTAGAGACGGTAGAGAGCATCCGATTGTCACGCGGATCGACGCCATAGAGTCCGATGCCGAGACGGCACATATCCATCTGGCGCTCCGGGAAGTGCTCGATGCCCGCAGAGTTGTCCATGTGACGTAGAATCTTATGAGAGAAAGCAGCCTGTAACTGCTGACTACCCGCCTCGAAGAGTGCAAACTGATGAGCCGAGAACGCATCGAAGTCGTCGCTGTCGGATCCCACGAAATGGCTGAATACCGAGCGCGGTATGATGGCTGTCTGATGCTTCAGGCGGTCGATCAGCTTGAAGATATCCTGCTCAGGATCAAAACCCAGACGATGCATGCCCGTATCCAACTTGATATGTACGGGCCAACCTGTAATACCCTCCTTACGAGCCGCCTTGATGAGCGCATCCAACAGGCGAAAGGAATAGACCTCAGGCTCCAAGTCGTAGTCGAACATCGTCTTGAAGGCCGTCATCTCTGGATTCATCACCATGATATTGGCGGTGATGCCAGCCTTACGGAGCGTCACGCCCTCGTCGGCCACAGCCACAGCGAGGTAATCGACACGGTGATCCTGCAAAGTCTTGGCGATCTCCACAGCACCTGCACCATAGGCATCGGCCTTGATCATGCACACCATCTTCGTATCGGGATGCAGGAACGAGCGGAAATGGTTCAGGTTATCCACCACCGCATTCAGATTTACCTCTAGGATGGTCTCATGCACCTTCTGCTCCAACTGCTCCGTGATGAGGTCGAAGCCGAACGGACGGGCACCCTTCAACAGAATCAGTTCGTTGTGCAGGCCTGTAAAGGCATCACTCGACAGGAAATGGGGCACGCTGGCAAAGAACTGCTTATCGGCAATCTGAATCTTATCTGCCTGCGCCATCAGTTCGGCACCAATACCTATGAACTTCTCGATGCCGCGCTTCACAGCCAGATCGCTCACCTGCGCATAGAGTGCCTCAGGCGTCGTACCCGTCTGGAACATATCACTCAAGATGAGCGTCTTCTTCAGTACCCGTTTCGATTCACGACGGTTCATGAAGTCGAGGGCGATATCCAGCGAGTTGATGTCACTGTTATACGAGTCGTTGATCAACAGACATCCGCGTTGTCCTTCCTTCACCTCCAGGCGCATCGCTACAGGCTCCAACTTCGGCATGCGGTTAGCCAACTGATCAGGTGTCAGTCCAAGGCGCAAAGCCACCACGGCACAGGTGATGGTGTCCTCGATAGAAGCCTCATCGATAAACGGGATGTCGAACATATTCTCCTCCTGTTGCCAGATATAGGTGATACGGGTGGTCTGCCCCTTGTTCTCTATGTTCTTTACGAAGAAAGCGGCCTGCTCATCGCACTGCGACCAGGCTATCTTCTCTCCTTTATACTGCAAGCGGCGGATGCAACGGCTCACGATGTCGTTGTCAGAGCAATACACCATCGCCTCTGTGTCGTGCATCAGTTCGAGTTTCTCCATGCACTTCTCCTCCATCGAGCGGAAGTTCTCCTGATGGGCGGCACCTAAGGAGGTAAGTACGCCGATGGTGGGCTGGATGATATCACGCAAGGCCATCATCTCGCCAGGCTGACTGATACCAGCCTCAAAGATACCGATCTCCGTCTGCTCATTCAAAAGCCATACGGAAAGTGGCACACCTATCTGGGAGTTATAGCTGCGGGGCGAACGTACAATCTTCTGAGATGGCAACAGCAACTGATAGAGCCACTCCTTGACCATCGTCTTACCATTAGAGCCCGTGATACCAACGATAGGCATATTGAACTCATCACGATGACGCTCTGCCAGTCGCTGCAAGGCAGCCAGCGGTGAAGGCACAATCAGGAAATTGGCATCGGACATATGTTCTGCACCAGACTGACAGAACTCCTGAATGCCTTTGGCCTCCACCACAAAGTTGCGAACGCCACGACGATATAGATCCTCGATATATTTATGGCCGTCATTACGGGCTGACTTCAGTGCAAAGAACAAGGTCTCCTCAGGGAAACAAAGCGAGCGGCTGTCAATCAGCAGCCAACCTATCTGTGCATCTGTCTCTCCGATGCGTCGTGCTCCTATGAGCGTTGTAATCTTCTCAATCGAATATTTCATTTCTACTTTTGTTTTGTTTTAGAGTGCAAAGTTAGGGTATTTTTTCTGCAATTCGCCGACTTTTAACATAGTTTTATCTATCAGCGCCTGATATTCTTCAGAATCGGGGTTGAAGGGCTTATGATTCAACACGGCTTTCAGGGGTGCCCATTCCTTTAGGAACTGTTTCGCCTCATCACTCAGATAGCTGTCAGTGAAGCATTCCCAGATATAAGTCACCGCCTGATCAGAGGGGTGCAGCATATCTTCCTTGTAGAAGCGATAGTCGCGCAACTCATCGTTCACAATCTCGTAGGCAGGGAAATAATCTGCATCCACCTTTTGGGTAGCCAACAGCAGCGTGGCCTTAGACAGCTGAGAACCGTGATAGCCGTATTTACGATAGCGGATAGGACTGACAGTCAGCACTATATGCATCTCCGGATTCTGCTGGTGGAGAACATCGACCGTTTGCTGAAGATAGTCGGCACATTCATCTACCGAGAGCGCTTCTTCCTGAAAGAGCGTCTGTGGGCGCTTCTGACAGTTATCGACAATCTCGCCCGTCTCTTTCAGACGATACACATGATTGGTGCCTAATGTGAGGAAAGCCACTTTGACAGATTTCAAATCTGCTACATCAGCCACCAACCGCTGCACAGTATGCAGAATCGAAGCGGGGTTATACATCACCCCATAAGGATTGACGATTGCCCTGAACTTCTCTTCCAAGAACCGCTGACCAATGGCATCAGCAAAACACGAGCCCACGAAGAGTAAAGACTCGCAGGGATCGATCCTGAAATCAGGTAACGGAACATCAACGATTGTACGGAAATCCATATCCATCACATTTTCTGAGACTGACGCTGGCGCACAGCCTCAAACAAGAGGATGGCAGCGCTGACACTCACATTAAGGGAATCAAGCTGTCCCAGCATGGGAATACGAATGTGCGCATCGGCAGCCTGTCGCCACTGATCGGTAAGACCTGTAGATTCCGTTCCCATCACTATTGCTGTGCCGCGCTGCATATCCGTATCGTAATAAAGACTGGAATCCTGCAACTGCGCCGTCAGTATCTGTATGCCACGCGCCTTCAGGAAGGCAATACAATCTTCTGAGGAACATGCCACACAAGGCACACTGAAGACAGCTCCTATACTGGAGCGGATCAGATTAGGGTTATAGAGATCAGTTAACGGATCACAGACAATCACGGCATCAGCCTTTGCGGCATCGGCGCTACGGAGTACAGCACCGAGGTTACCTGGTTTCTCTACCCGCTCCAATACCATGATGAGAGGAGCTTTACTAAGCTGCAGATCATCCAACGAGAGATGTTTCTCCCGAACCACTGCTATCACGCCCTCCGTACTGCCACGATAGGCCATCTTCTCATAGACCTGAGGGGAGACTAGGCTTCCTAGGGGGCCTAGATCGCCTAGGGGGGCTAGATCGCCTAGGGTAAAGAGCTCCGCCACTTCATAGCCTGCTTCGAGGCAGTGCATTAGCTCACGGCGACCCTCCACCACAAAGAGTCCCTCCTTGCGGCGCAGTGCCGATTTCTGCTGAAGGGCCACCACATGCTTCACCTTCGCATTCTGCGTACTCGTAATAATCGATTCTTCCATATTTTGCTGCAAAATTACAAAAAAACCGCGAAGATGCCTTGAGAAAGCCCAAAAATTTGTAACTTTGCACACAAAATAGAAAACTTGCAAGTTATGACATTACTAAAGAAGTGCCTGCCTGATATATTGGCAGTGCTGTTGTTTGCCGTCTTGGCCTTTGCTTATTTCTTCCCTGCCGACATCGAAGGGCGCATCCTCTATCGCCACGATGCCTCCGCAGGACGCGGTGCTGGCCAGGAGGGTATTGAATATCTGCAAAAGACGGGTGAGCGCAGCCGATGGACCAATGCCCTCTTCGGTGGTATGCCCACTTACCAGATGGCACCATCGTATGGTTCTACCAACCTGCTGACAAAGGCTGTTGATGCCTATCATCTCTGGTTGCCGGAAAATGTATGGTTCGTCTTTGCCTATCTTATCGGCTTCTATATTCTGTTGCGCGCCTTCGACTTCCGTCAGCATCTGGCGGCATTAGGTTCCATCATCTGGGCCTTCTCTACCTATTTCCTGATTATCATCGCAGCCGGACATATCTGGAAGGTATGGGCATTGGCCTATCTGCCACCGATGATTGCCGGACTGGTACTGGCTTATCGGGGGAAATACCTGTGGGGATTCCTACTCACAGCTATCTTCACGGCATTCGAGATCAATGCCAACCATGTGCAGATGACATATTACTATCTGTTCATCATTCTTTTCCTCGTTATTGCCTGGTTGGTGGAGGCTATCCAGCAGAAGCAACTGGTACACTTTGCAAAAGCTACAGGCGTATGTCTCGCCGGTGCTGCTATCGCCGTTTGCATCAACCTCTCGAATCTCTACCATACCTGGCAGTATAGTCAGGAGTCGATGCGCGGCAAGAGTGAACTGGTGAAGAAGAACTCAGCCAACCAGACCAGTAGCGGACTGGAGCGCGACTATATCACACAATGGAGCTACGGTATCGATGAGACCTGGACGCTGCTGGTGCCTAACACCAAAGGTGGTGCTTCCGTGCCTATGAGCGAGAGCAAGATCGCGATGGAGAAAGCCGATCCTAACTACGAGTCAATCTACCAGCAGATAGGCCAGTACTGGGGCGAACAGCCAGGTACCAGCGGGCCTGTATATGTGGGGGCTTTTGTGATGATGCTCTTCATCTTAGGACTCTTCATCGTAAAAGGGCCAGTGAAATGGGCACTCTTGGCTGCTACCATCCTGTCTATCCTCCTCTCATGGGGACGAAACTTCATGGGTTTCACTGACTTCTTCCTCGACTATGTGCCGATGTATGCCAAGTTCCGCACGGTGGCGTCGATCCTTGTGATTGCAGAATTCACGATTCCGCTGTTGGCGATGCTGGCACTGAAAGAGATTTTCAGCGGAGAGGTGACAAAGGAGAAACTAAAGATGCCACTGATTGTCAGCTTTGTCTTGACAGGTGGTGTCGCCCTGTTGTTTGCGCTGATGCCGTCGTTCTTCTTCGACAGTTTCATTTCCTCCAGTGAGATGCGTGCTTTGCAGAGTCTTCCCGCAGAACATATCCAACCGCTTATCACCAACCTGACAGAGATGCGCCAGGCAGTGTTTACAGCCGATGCCCAGCGCTCGTTCTATATCATCCTGGCTGGAACGGGTATCCTGCTGGCGTGCCTCTACGGAAAACTGAAAAAGGAATATACCATTGGCATTCTTCTAGTGTTGTGCCTGGTAGATCTTTGGACGGTAAACAAGCGATATCTCAACGATGAGATGTTCGTGCCGAAATCAGAGCGTGAGACACCACAGGAGAAGACTCAGACCGATGAGCTCATCCTGCGTGATACAGCCCTTGACTATCGTGTATTGAATCTCGCCTCGAACACCTTCAACGAGAATGAGACCAGCTATTACCACAAAAGTATTGGTGGATACCATGCTGCCAAACTGCGCCGTTATCAGGAGATGATTGAGACCTATATCAGTCCTGAGATGCAACGTATCTTCGGGGCTGTGGCAGAGGCAAACGGAGACATGACACAAGTGAATGGCGATAGTATCTGTCCTGTGCTCAACATGCTCAACACGAAGTACTTCATCTTCCCGCTTCAGGGTGGTCAGACCGTACCCATTCAGAATCCATATGTCTATGGTAATGCATGGATGGTGGATCAGATATCCTATGTTAAGAATGCAAACGAAGAGATAGAGGCTTTAGGCAAGATCGACCTGCGCCATCAGGCTGTTGCCGATGAGAAGTTCAAGACACAGTTGGGCGAGGCTGCAGTACAAGATACTGCCAGCATCGTAAAGATCACCAGCTACGAGCCCAACCGTCTCACCTATGATGTCAACACCGGCAAGGGCGGTGTGCTTGTCTTCTCTGAGATCTACTATCCGGGATGGACGGCAACCGTCGATGGACAGAATGTGGAGTTAGGTCGTGTGAACTATATCCTGCGTGCCATCCACATTGAGCCTGGTCAGCATCAGGTAGAGCTGGCCTTCTTCCCGAAGTCTGTGAACATGACGGAAACCATCGCTTATATCGCTTTCGCCATCCTTCTGCTGATTCTCGTGTATGTGATTATAAGTCAACTCAAACGGAAGAAATGAAGAAGCTATTATCACTGCCGCCGAATCTGGTAGAGCCCTTTCACGATGTGACGGGACTGGATGCAGAGGATTATTTCTGCACCTGTGATCCTGTTGGTCACCGACTGGGTAGTGGCGGTGGTACTACCTGGCTCCTTCAGGAAGCCTGGAGACGTGAAGAGAGCACCTCTTTCGAGGAATGGCTCTCTAAGGAGAAACGTATTCTGATTCATGCCGGCGGACAAAGCAAACGACTGCCCAGCTATGCAGTCTCCGGAAAGGTGCTCATGCCACTTCCCGTCTTCCGTTGGGAACGTGGCCAGAAGCTATCCCAGAATCTGCTCAGCGTACAACTGCCTCTGTATGAGAAGATGATGGCAAAGGCGCCAGACACCATCCATACGATGATTGTCAGCGGTGATGTGCTCATCCGTGCCACCCAGCCATTACAGTCTTTCCCTGAGGCAGATGTGATCTGTTATGGTCTGTGGCTCGATGCCTCCGTCGCCAAGAATCACGGTGTGTTTGTCAGCAGTCGTCAGTCGCCTACGGTTCTGAAGCAGATGCTGCAGAAACCATCGGTACAGACGCTGGGTGAGTTGCAAAAAGATCACTATTATCTGACCGATATCGGTGTATGGCTCTTAAGCGACAAAGCGGTGCAGCTCCTCATGGCGCGCAGCGGTGCTAACGAAAAAGCACTTCATGCCTACGACCTCTATAGCGAATTTGGCTGTGCCCTTGGCACTGATCCCACGATGCCCGACGACGCCATCTCTCAACTACGAGTGGCTATCCTGCCACTTGCCGGTGGAGAGTTCTACCATTTCGGCACCTCACGCGAGATGATCTCCTCTACCCTACGCATCCAGAACTTAGTGAACGATCAGCGCGAGATCATGCACTTCGATCGCAAGCCACATCCCTCTATCTTTGTTCAGAATGCCAAAACAGATATATCCTTCACTGAAGAGAACACGAATATATGGATAGAAAACAGCCATATCGGTTCCCGTTGGACACTCACCCATGACCATGTGATTACGGGTGTACCTGAGAACGACTGGGACATCAGTCTGGCACCTGGTGAGTGTATCGATGTCGTACCTGTAGGCGAATCCGATTATGAGATACGCCGTTACCGCATTGACGAGCCAGTGAACAGCAACGAGTTGGCGGAACGTGCCAACCTGCGCCGACTCTTTGCACAGCGAGAGGCGTTCCAACAGCAGAACTGGAGTGCAATGGCTCACAACTGGCGACACAGCGTATTCTACCAGCTCGACTTAGCCGATGCCGCCACCCAATTCCAGAAAGGCAACATACCCCTTCCACCGCCACTTACCGACGATGCGCCCCTGATGACCCGCATCCACGACGCCATGTTCCGTGGTGATAGCGATAAGGCCTTTGCCCTGCTTCGTGAAGGACTGCTCTCACAGCAGAACAGTTCAATGCCATTACCTACACGTTGCGTGGCTGATGATCAGATTGTATGGGGACGTTCTCCTGTACGTATCGACATTGCAGGTGGTTGGACCGATACCCCGCCCTATTGTCTGATGGAAGGCGGCAATGTCATCAACTTTGCTATCGAGCTCAACGGACAGCCTCCACTCCAGACCTTTATCCGTCCGACGCATGAGCCACGGATCGTACTGCGTAGCATTGACCTTGGTGCCGTTGAGGTGGTAGAGACCGATGAACAACTCACTGACTTCATGCATGTGGGTTCACCCTTCTCTATCCCCAAGGCTGCACTCGTACTCGCAGGATTCAAGATGCAACAGCTCGAAGCCTTTGGAGGCGGACTGGAACTCACACTGCTCTCAACCATCCCCGCTGGCAGCGGATTAGGCACTTCCAGCATTCTGGCATCTACCGTTCTAGGAGCCCTCAGCGATTTCTGCGGGTTAGGCTGGGATAAGAACGAGATAGGACGTCGCACCCTGATGCTGGAGCAGATGCTCACTACAGGAGGTGGTTGGCAGGATCAGTTTGGCGGAGTCTTCGGAGGTGTGAAACTGCTTCAGACAGATAAAGGCTTTGATCAGAGTCCGCAGGTGCGCTGGCTCCCCAACGACCTATGGACACAACCCGAATATCACCCCTGTCATCTGCTTTATTATACAGGCATCACCCGCACTGCCAAACATATTCTGGCAGAGATTGTGCGCCGTATGTTCCTGAATCATGGTGAGGAACTGCAACTGCTCCGTGAGATGAAAGCCCACACGATGGAGATGTACGAGGCTATTCAGTGCGTTGATTTCCAGCGCACAGGTCTGCTCATGCGCAACACATGGCAACAGAACCAGTTGCTCGACAACGGCACCAATCCTGCAGCCATCCAGCAGCTCACCAACTTGATCGACGACCTCTGTCTGGGTTACAAGTTACCAGGTGCAGGTGGTGGCGGTTATCTTTACATGATAGCTAAGGATCCTGAAGCAGCAGCCCGTATCAAACAGATTCTCAACGAGAACCGTCAGAACCGTAATGCCCGTTTTGTAGAGATGTCGCTCTCCACAAAGGGCTTACAGGTCAGTAGAAGTTAAACCCCTCAAACACATATAACAATTATGAAAATAGGAATGATCGTAGCAATGGAGAAGGAACTGAAACAGCTTCGTCCGTTGTTCCCCGAAGACAAGGTGATTCTGCAGAAGAGTGGCATCGCCACCGTGAATGCAGCCATACAGGCTGTAGAAATGATCCGCCAGTACAAACCCGACGTCATCATCTCAAGTGGCTGTGCAGGCGGCAATGGCGACGATATCAATCTGCAGGATGTGGTCGTGAGTTCTGAACTGACCTATCACGATGTGTATTGTGGCAGGGCCATCGATGAAACGACGGTCTTTGGACAAGTACAAGGGTTGCCAGCCCTCTATCAAGCCGATCCCTATCTACTTGAGAAGGCACAGAAGACAGGTGCAAAGCCTGGTCTTATTGTTACAGGCGACTGGTTTGTGGATTCGAAGGACAAGATGCGTGAGATCGTAGGTCACTTCCCTGAGGCAAAAGCCGTTGACATGGAGTCGTGCGCCATCGCGCAGGTGTGCTATATCTATAAGGTGCCCTTTATCTCGTTCCGCGTGATCAGCGATATTCCGCTTCGCGACACCGATGCATCGATGTATCATAATTTCTGGGACACTGTCGCAGAGAAGTCATTCTACACCACCAGGACATTTATCGAAAGTCTTTGAAAGGTAAAAAGGTAAAAAAGTAAAAAGATAAAAATATGGAAGTCATTCAGAGTTTCACCATCGATCATACCCACCTGAAGCCAGGTATCTATGTGTCACGTGAGGATAAGGGATTCACAACATTCGATCTGCGTATCACGGAGCCCAACAAAGAGCCTGCCGTAGCACCTGCTGCTATTCATAGTATAGAACATCTGATGGCCACATGGTTCCGTAATTCTGAAGCAAAGGAAGATGTGGTGTATGTAGGTCCTATGGGATGTCTTACAGGCATGTATATCATCATGACAGGAAGTTATACCGTAGAAGATATGCGACGCCTCACCATCGCGTGTCTCCAGTGGATTCTCACGCAGACAGAAGTGCCCGCCACCCGTCCAGAGGCTTGCGGCAACTATCTGCTTCACGACCTACCTATGTGTAAGTGGGAATGTGCCCGCTATCTGGATCGCCTGCAGAACGATTTCCACTGCGAATACACCAAACTCCAGATCACCCTCGAAGACGGCAAGACCTTCGCCGACGCATAAACAATAATCCCCAACCAAATGGCTGGGGATTATCGATTATACTTTATTTGCCTTTTTCCGTTGATCATGATCGAGGATAGTCTTACGCATACGCATGGACTTCGGTGTGACCTCCACCAACTCATCCTGCTTGATATACTCCAGGCATTCCTCCAGTGACATCACTGTCTTAGGAATAATGCGGGCCTTCTCATCCGTACCTGAGGCACGCACGTTGGTGAGCTGCTTGGCCTTGCACACATTCACCACCAGGTCGTTGTCGTGTACGTGTTCACCTACTACCTGTCCCATATACACATCCTCACCCGGATCGATGAAGAACTTACCACGATCCTGTAGCTTGTCGATGGCATAGGCAAAGGCGTTACCCGTATCCATAGAGATCATTGAACCATTTACGCGACGCTCGATTTCTCCCTTATACGGCTGATACTCCTTGAAGCGATGGGCCATGATAGCCTCACCCTGACTGGCAGTGAGTACATTCGTACGCAGACCGATGATACCACGAGAGGGGATATCAAACTCGATGTTCACACGCTCACCCTGACTCTCCATCGAAGTCATCTCACCCTTACGACGGGTTACCATATCTATCATCTTCGAAGAGAACTCCTCAGGCACATTGATCGTGAGTTCCTCTACCGGCTCATGCTTCACGCCGTTGATCTCCTTATAGATCACCTGTGGCTGACCTACCTGCAACTCATAACCCTCACGACGCATCGTCTCCACCAGCACAGAGAGGTGCAGCACACCGCGTCCTGAGACGATCCACTTATCGGTAGAATCCTCAAACGGCTCCACTCTCAATGCAAGGTTCTTCTCGAGCTCCTTCTCCAGACGGTCATTGATATGGCGTGAGGTCACAAACTTACCTTCCTTACCAAAGAAGGGAGAGTCGTTGATCATAAAGAGCATCGACATCGTAGGTTCGTCGATGGCAATAGGTGTCATGGGCTCTGGATTCTCGAGATCACAGATGGTGTCGCCAATCTCAAACTTCTCCAGTCCGATAACAGCGCAGATATCACCACACTCTACCTCATCAGTACGCACATGCCCCATACCATCGAAGGTGTGAAGCTCCTTGATCTTGGTTTTCTCCATCTTACCATCGCGATGGGCTATCGTAACCTGCATACCATCCTTCAGGGTACCGCGATGAACGCGTCCTACGGCGATACGTCCCTGATAACTTGAATAGTCGAGTGATGTAATAAGCATCTGAGGGGTACCTTCTATCTGCTTTGGTGCAGGAATCACCTCCACAATCTTATCGAGCAGATAAGTGATATTATCCGTGGGATTCTTCCAGTCTTCACCCATCCAGCCATTCTTGGCAGAACCATATACGACGGGGAAGTCCAGCTGATCTTCTGTGGCATTCAACGAGAACATCAGGTCGAACACCATCTCATACACCTCTTCCGGACGACAGTTAGGTTTATCAACCTTGTTCACTACCACGATAGGCTTCAGACCTATCTGAAGTGCCTTCTGCAGCACGAAACGTGTCTGAGGCATCGGACCCTCGAAAGCATCCACCAGCAACAGACAGCCGTCTGCCATATTCAGCACACGCTCCACCTCACCGCCGAAGTCAGAGTGACCCGGGGTATCAATAATGTTAATCTTCGTTCCTTTCCAATTGATGCTCACATTCTTGGAGAGAATGGTGATACCACGCTCACGCTCCAGATCGTTTGCATCCAACACTTGATTGCTGAGATTCTGTCCCTCACGGAAGAGATTTCCAGCCAGCATCATCTTATCGACCAATGTGGTCTTACCATGATCGACATGCGCAATAATTGCGATATTTCTGATATCCTGCATACCTATTATTATAAAAACGGCTGCAAAGGTACGAATAATTTTCGAAAAAGTTTGCAGTATCGAAAAAAAGTTGTACCTTTGCACCCGCATTTCGGAAAATCCGAAGCATTTGATGACGTCAACCACTAGTGATTAGGTAGGAATACACGTCTGAAAGATGTTATTGCAAAACAATTAATCACATTTAAATTATGTATTTAGACAAAGCCAAGAAGGAAGAGATCTTCGGTCAGTATGGCAAGAGCACCACTGACACTGGTTCTGCAGAGGCACAGATTGCTCTTTTCTCTTACCGCATCTCTCACCTGACAGAGCACCTGAAGAAGAATCACAAGGACCACAACACAGCTCGTTCACTGACGATGCTCGTTGGTAAGCGCCGTAAGTTGCTGAAGTACCTCTACAACAAGGACATCAACCGCTACCGTGCTATCATCAAGGCCCTCGGTCTTCGTAAGTAATCACAAACAT
>CADCFA010000003.1 GCA_902800595.1 uncultured Prevotellaceae bacterium
TTCTACCCAAGAGTATTCAAAATACTCTCGCTTCTTGTACTACTTCTGTCTATGTAAATCTTTCAAAGAACTCTTTCTTTTATGCTCATCCAGGTGTCTTTCCTGTTAAGCGGGTGCAAAGGTACGACTTTTTCCCGAACCAACAAAACTTTATGCAGCTTTTTTTCGATTTTCGGGCAAGAAAAATTCAGCTCTTGACACAGGTCAAAACGAAATAAGCCATATACCTTATTATATATTATAAAGACAAGAAGACAGGGAGACAGAAAGTCGTCTTAAGTACACGACACTTATATTAGTTAATTTCTGATAAACGTTTTGTATTTCCAACAAATTGCAGTACCTTTGCACCTTATTAAATATAGAAAGCAAGAAACATGTCGACGATATTACACATAGAGACAAGTACAGACGTCTGTTCGGTAGCCGTTTCTGAAGATGGCCAGGTGATCTTTGACCAGGAAGACCACAGCGGCCCTAACCACGCGGAGCGGCTGGGAACAATGGTAGATGAAGCACTCTCATTTACCGACAACCATGCCATTCCATTTGACGCAGTAGCCGTGAGTTGCGGTCCCGGCTCCTATACAGGGCTCCGCATCGGCGTGTCAATGGCAAAGGGTGTGTGTTATGGGCGAAATCTAAAATTGATTGCCGTGCCGACGCTGGAACTTTTATGTGTACCTATCCTGCTCCGTGAGATTCCTGAGGAAGACGCCTTGCTCTGTCCTATGCTCGACGCCAGAAGGATGGAAGTCTATGCCGGTATCTATGACCGTGGTTTGAAACCTGTCAGACCCATTCAGGCCGACATCGTGGATGGTGAGACCTATCAAGCATTCCTTGATAAGCATCCCATGTATTTCTTTGGTAATGGTGCAGAAAAATGCCAAACCGCCATCCAGCACCCAAATGCCCATTTTATTGATAATATCGAGCCATTGGCAAAATGGATGCAGCCATTGGCAGAGAAACGATTCTTAAATGAGCAGTTTGAGGACGTGGCTTATTTCGTGCCTTTCTACCTGAAAGACTTCGTTGCAAAACTGCCTAAGAAACTTTTAAAAAGGTAAAAAGGTAAAATAGTAAAAAAGTAAAAAGGGGAAAAATAAAATATGGATATTAAAGGATTAGACTACAACACGCAGCGCGAGAAACTGATTATGCCCGAATATGGACGGGAGATACAGAAGATGGTGGAATATGCTTGTGAACTTCCCACCAAGGAAGAGCGCCTGAAATGCGCCAAAGCCATCATCCATCAGATGGAGACCAAGAACCCACAACTCAAGGAGAATGCAGACTTCGAGCAGACACTCTGGGACCATCTGTATCTGATGAGCCATAGAGAGTTGGATATTGACTGGCCTTACGACGTGTCGGAGGCAGACAAAATCCTTAGCAAGCCCAGTCCTATTCAGCTCCCCAAGGAGCAACTCAGACTGCGCCACTATGGTAAATTGGTCTGCAAGCTCTTTGATCAGCTCAAGACAATGCCTGCCGGTGAGGAGAGAGACGCACTGGCATACTACACAGCCAACCAGATGAAACGTGACCTAATAACATGGGGACACGGATCGATGGATGACGAAAAGGTGGCAGACGATCTGGCACACTTCACAGATGGCATCATTCAGTTGGACTTGGATACCTTTAGGTTCAATAAGAACTCTGTGGTGGACGATAACAAGAAAAACAAAAAGAAAAAATAACCTAAGATGGCATCATTCATCATCGAAGGCGGGCATCTGCTAAAAGGAACTATCACCCCTCAGGGTGCGAAGAACGAAGCACTTCAAGTGATTTGTGCAACCTTGCTGACCCATGAGGCAGTGACGATTCATAACGTCCCAGACATCAGGGATGTGAATAATCTTATTCAGTTGCTGAGCGACATCGGCGTGAAGGTGAAGAAACGTGAAGAACGTGATACAAAGAACGAGCACACCTATTCATTTCAGGCTGACGAGCTTAAACTTGATTACCTGGAAAGTGACGAGTTTGTGATGAAATGCGCTGAACTTCGTGGCAGTGTGATGATGATCGGTCCTTTATTGGCCCGTATGGGCAGAGCCGTGATTGCCAAACCCGGCGGCGATAAGATCGGGCGACGGAGGTTAGACACCCACTTCCTCGGTTTCGAGAAACTGGGTGCCAAGTTCAACCGCATCGAGGGACGTGACGTCTATGAGATAGCAGCCCAGAAGCTGAAGGGCAACTATATGTTGCTCGACGAGGCCTCAGTAACCGGTACCGCCAACATTGTGATGGCCGCTGTTTTCGCCAAAGGCACCACCACCATCTATAATGCAGCCTGCGAGCCTTATCTCCAGCAGTTGTGTAAGATGCTGAACCAGATGGGGGCAAACATCAGCGGCATCGGATCAAACCTACTGACCATCGTTGGTGTGAATCAGTTGCATGGTGCTGAACACCGTATCTTGCCAGATATGATTGAGGTCGGTTCTTTCATTGGCATGGCTGCCATGTGCGGCGATGGCATCCGCATCAAAGATGTCTCTCTGAAGGACCTCGGCATCATCCCTGATGCCTTTAAGAAACTGGGCGTCAAGATCAAGACAGAAGGCGACGACCTGGTGATTCCCCGTCAGAAACATTACGAGATACAATCATTTATTGATGGTACGATTATGACCTTGGCTGATGCGCCTTGGCCAGGTCTGACACCAGACCTTCTTTCAGTACTCATTGTGGTAGCCACACAAGCCAGAGGCAGTGTACTGTTCCATCAGAAGATGTTTGAGAGTCGTCTGTTCTTCGTTGATAAGCTGATTGACATGGGCGCGCAAATCATATTGTGTGACCCACATAGAGCCGTTGTTGTGGGGCACGACCGCAAAATCACATTGCATGGCGGTAGGATGACCAGTCCTGATATCCGTGCAGGTATTGCCCTGCTGATTGCAGCCATGAGTGCCACAGGCACCAGTCGTATTGACAACATCGAACAGATAGACAGAGGTTATGAGCACATCGAGGATCGTCTGAATGCCCTCGGAGCAAAGATCACAAGAGGTTAGATGAAGAATGATAAAGCGAGAAGAAGTATATAAGATCGGGAAACTAGGTAAGACACATGGTGTGAGTGGGGAGATCTCCTTCCTGCTCGATGATGATGTGTTTGACCGCACTGATGCCGATTATCTCATTCTTGACATCGATGGCATCCTGGTACCTTTCTTCATCGATTCATATCGTTTCAAGACCGACAGTAATGTCCTGATGAAATTTGATGGTATTGACACTCAGGAAAGGGCACGTGAGTTGACTGGATGCGATGTATATTTCCCCCGTGAGCATGCTGACGATAATGATGACAGTATCTCTTGGGCCGAGCTGGTGGGCTACAGCCTTATCGACAACCATGGCGGAAAGGTCATTGGCGAGATTGCATCCATAGACGACACAACCATCAATATCCTGTTTGAGTTGACTACCGGCAAACTCATTCCCGCCTCGGAAGAACTGATTACACAAATAGATACAAAGAAACAACAAATATACATTAATTTGCCAGAAGGCATCTTGGAATTATGAAGAAGCAAATAGCCATTCTCGGCTCTACGGGGTCGATTGGAACACAAGCTCTCGAGGTCATCGAGGAGCATAGTGACCTTTATGAGGTATATTGTCTGACAGCCAACAACAAGGTTCAGCTGCTGGCAGAACAGGCTCACAAATTCAAGCCTGCCGCCATCGTCATTGCTAACGAGCAGCACTACGACGAGCTGAAATCGCTCATGAGCGATATGCCCGACACTAAAGTATACGCTGGTGCCAAGGCACTGGACGAGATTGTAGAGGCAGGGCCTATTGACATGGTGCTCACAGCCATGGTTGGATTCTCCGGGCTCAACCCCACTATCCATGCCATCAAAGCAGGTAAGACCATTTGTCTGGCCAACAAGGAGACGCTGGTTGTTGCCGGTGAGTTGATTCTGCAACTCGCCCAGCAATACCACACCCCCATCCTGCCTGTAGATAGCGAGCACTCTGCTATCTTCCAGAGTCTCGTCGGTGAGGATCAGAACCCGATTGAAAAAATCCTGCTGACAGCTTCGGGCGGTCCCTTCCGTCTGAAATCAATGGAGGAGATAGCCCATGTGACAAAAACCGATGCGCTGCGCCACCCGACATGGGATATGGGGGCAAAGATTACCATCGACTCCGCTTCGATGATGAACAAGGGATTCGAGGTCATAGAGGCCAAATGGCTCTTCGGAGTAGATGCCGACAAGATTCAAGTGCTGGTTCATCCTCAGTCGATCGTTCACAGTGCCGTGCAGTTCCAGGATGGAAGTGTAAAGGCCCAGTTAGGTGTGCCCGATATGCGTCTGCCCATCCAATATGCCTTCTCATTCCCCCAGCGTCTGCATCTGAGCGGTGAGCGCCTTGATCTGTTCAAGGCTCAGCATCTGGAGTTTTTTGAGCCCGACTTGAACAAGTTCCGTTGTCTGGCACTGGCTTTCGAGGCCATTAACAAAGGTGGAAACATGCCATGTATCGTGAATGCAGCTAATGAGATCGTTAACCGCGGCTTCCTTGAGGACAAGTGTGGCTTCCTGCAGATGGGTGACATCATTGCAGAGACTATGCAGCGTGCCACCTTTGACAAAGAGCCCTCCTACGATACCTACATTGCTACCGATGAAGAAGCACGTCGCATCGCCAGAGAACTGATGAAAGGGTAAAAAGGTAAAAAAGAAATAAGGTAAAAAGATTATGGATATATTTTTGATACGTCTGTTGCAGTTTATGCTCGCAATCGGACTTTTAGTACTGCTCCATGAGGGCGGACATTTTTTCTTTTCGAAACTATTCGGTGTACGCGTTGATAAATTCTACCTGTTTTTCGATCCTGGCATCGGCAAATGGGATGGCAGTCTCTTTAAATGGAAGCCAAAGAACAGCGACACCCAATATGGTGTGGGGTGGCTTCCCCTTGGCGGCTATTGTAAGATTGCAGGTATGATAGACGAGAGTTTCGATACCGAACAGATGAAACAACCCGAACAGCCATGGGAGTTCCGTGCCAAACCAGCCTGGCAGCGTCTATTGATTATGATTGGCGGTGTGCTGGTAAACTTCCTGCTTGCCCTGTTCATCTATTCGATGATTCTCTTCTATTGGGGTGACACATATATTCCCGTAAAGGATATGACCTACGGTATGAAGTTTAATACTGAGGCTAAACAATACGGTTTCAAGGACGGCGACATCCTTGTAGGCACAGACCAAGGCACTTTCAAGGATTTCTCTGCCGACCTTTTCAGAGATCTCTCAGAGGCCAAGCGGGTGGATATTATCCGTAACGGTCAGGCGATGAGTTTGCAGCTGCCTGGTGACATCAACCTACTCGGTATGCTGAAGTCCGAACCACCATTTGTCAGTCCGTTTATCCCAGCAGAAATCGACAGTGTGATGGATAGCTCTCCCGCTTCCCAAATGGGTCTGAAGAAAGGTGATAAAATCATAGCACTGAATGGTAAGGCCATCGACTCATACAATGAGTTTACCAACCAAATCGGCATTCTGAATGATATGATGACAGGTGCTAAGACGGGGGCTGACAGTATGAAGGTACGTACCGTCACCATGGTGATTGCCCGTGAGAACAAGACCGACACGCTGACTACGATGCTTACTGCCGACCTGAAGGTAGGTTTCTTCGTGAAAAGTCTGGCAGGTATTTACCAGCCCATCACAAAAGAATATGGCTTCCTGGAAAGTTTCCCCGCAGGTATCAAATATGGTTTCAACGTGCTGGCCGGCTATGTGGGCGACATGAAATATGTCTTCACCGCCGACGGCGCCAAATCACTTGGCGGTTTCGGTGCTATCGGCAGTCTGTTCCCTCCGATGTGGGACTGGTACATGTTCTGGAAGATGACCGCTTTCCTCTCTATCATCCTGGCCTTCATGAACATCCTGCCTATCCCTGCCCTCGATGGTGGTCATGTGCTGTTCCTGTTCTATGAGATGATTACCCGTCGCAAGCCTTCAGAGACTTTTATGATTCGTGCTGAGTATGTAGGCTTCGGCATCTTGATACTGCTGATGGTGGTGGCAAACCTGAATGACATTCTCCGCTGGCTCGGTTACATGTAATCTATGGTGGTAGTAATGCTGACGCTGTTTGCCCTCGTAGTCGTAGGCTACGTGGCGGGTAAACTGGGCTATCTTGGTGGTGATTTTGACAGACAGCTGTCGCGACTGGTGATCAACATCACCTGTCCGGCGCTGATCCTGTCATCATCTATGACGGGTACACTACCCGACCGTCATTTTATCTTGCCCTTATTGCTCATCAGTGTCATCACATATATCATTCTGGCAGGTGTAGCCTTCCTCCTTCCACAATATTTGACGAAGAAGAAAGATGACGAAGGCCCCATCGGCTTTGCCCTGATGTTCGGTAACGTGGGATTTATGGGCTATCCAGTGGTAGCTTCAATCTTCGGCCACGAAGCAGTCTTCTATGCCGCCGTTCTCAATGTGGTAAACACCTTTGCAGTCTTTACCATCGGTACACTTCTGATTACAGGAAAGAGCGAGATGGAAGGTGAGCGTTTTCAGAAGAAAGTTCTCTATTCCACCCCAATGCTTGCAGCCTATCTGACGATGGCCATCGTGGCACTTGAAATCGACTATATTCCTGCTGCCATCAGCCAGCCCCTGACTATGCTGGGCAACATCACCGTTCCTGCTGCCCTGCTGATTATCGGTTCATCGATGTCGAGTCTCCCGCTGCGTTCGTTATTAGGCAATACCACTGTCTATACCACAACACTTTTCCGTCTGATCATCTTACCTATAGGTATTCATTTCCTGATGAGCGCTATAGGTTTCTCCCCAATGGTTGTCAATATCAACACACTCGTCATCGCCATGCCCGTTGCCACTTATGGCACAATCCTATGCCTGAAATATGAGAAAGACACCACTATGATGACTGAGGTCACTTTCATCACCACACTCCTTTCCATGATCAGTATTCCCTTGTTAGTTACATTTTTCTTCTGAACATTCCCGATGTCCCCGACAGCCTATCTATCAGCAGATAAGCAGCAGCTATGATAACATAGACCATGATGATTTGCAGAATGGAAGGATGTAGCTCCTCTATGCTCACCCAAGATATGGAAGCCACAAATGCCAAAACGGTGTTGAGAGCGCTTACTATATATATTAATAGGTACGCGAGAGAAGGGACAAGCAACACGGCAAGCACAAGATAAAGAATCAGTGGTGCAAAAGGAATCACTACAAAATTGGTCATCAAGAACAAAGAAGAGAAACGACCGAAATAATAAGCTACCAGCGGAGCCGTTCCCAATTGAGCCGCACAAGAGACTCCCAATAAAGACCATAGCCACCTAACCACGCGATGGGACTTCAAAAACGACTGCGGGAAAAGACTCTCGAAGACAGGGTACCATACTAAGATAGACAAGACCGCCAGGAATGACAACTGAAAACCAATATCAAAAAGAGACAAAGGATGGACCATCAGCATGACGATGGCAGTAAAAGCAAGCGTATTGACAGACATCCGGTTTCGATCACCAAGAGACAACAACGCATAGACGGTCAGCATCACTGCCGATCGCACCACACTGGCCGACATGCCTACCAAGAAGACAAACAACCAGATGCAGCTAATGATCAGCACTTGGGATACAACCTGCCACCGTCGTCGATAAAGGAGCAAAGAGAGTAACGTATAGATGATGCTCAGGTGCAGACCACTCAGTGCGAGTATGTGCGCAGCACCTGTCACGGCATATGTGTTCTTCAGCTCTTTTGTCAACTGAGCCTTATCGCCGAGTGCCATCGCTGCCACCACCGCATAGGCATCACCATCAACCCCATTCTCTGAAAGGCGATCCAGCAACCGTGCCCGCTGTGACAGGAAGTAGGTTTTGGAACGTTCCAGTCTTGACGCCTGAGGCGGTTCCTGTTGTGCCTGTCGCATCAGGAGTGCTCCTAATACCACAAAACACGAAATAATGACAGCCGACTGCAGATACGCATGCCGCCATAGGCAGAATGCTGTCAAAGTTAACGCTACTAATAACAGAAAGAGAGGTAATGAGACCACATACCTTTCCGCAACCATTCCTGCCATCAGACCGATGGCAATCTTGACCAATGGTGCATTTTCTGAAACACTGTTTCTCATACGATTCTTGACTAACTGGTGGCAAAGTTACAACTTTCTGTCTAAAAAACATAACATTCTTAAAGAAATTTGGTTTTACGAACACTTATTTGTATCTTTGCACGCGATATGGAAGTAATTAGTATGCCCATTTGGGCTTGGATTTTGTTCTACGTGCTGGTGCTGATCATGCTCGTCATCGACCTGAAGTCGTTCGGTAAGAAAGGTCAGCATGAGGTGAGTGTATCAGAGGCTCTGAAAATGACAGCCATCTGGATTGGTGTCTCTCTGATTTTCTGTGGTGGTATCTGGCTCTATGAGGGTGATGAGAAAGCAATGGAGTTCCTGGCTGGCTACCTCATTGAGAAATCCCTGTCGATGGATAATCTTTTTGTTTTCCTGATGCTCTTCTCCTTCTTTGGTATTCAACGAAAATATCAGCATGAGGTACTTTTCTGGGGTATTTTCGGTGCCTTGGTGCTTCGCAGCATTTTTATCTTCGCAGGTACAGCTATCATCAACCAGTTTGAATGGATACTCGGCGTATTTGGTATCTTTCTCATTTATACAGGCTTTAAAATGTTCCGCCATCAAGATGACGAACAGGTTGACCCTTCGAAGAACATTTTCGTAAAACTCTTCAGAAAGTTCTTCCCCGTCACCGATCAGATGCACGACGACAAGTTCTTTATCGTAGAGAATGGGAAGCACCTTGCCACCCCCTTGTTTATTGCCTTGCTTGTGATAGAGACCACCGATGTAGCTTTTGCCGTAGATAGCATACCTGCTGTTTTTTCTGTCAGTCGCGACCCGTTCATCGTACTTACGAGTAACGTCTTTGCCATCCTCGGCTTGCGAGCACTTTACTTCGCTCTGGCAGCTGTGGCAAAGTACTTCGCTTATCTGAAATACGGTCTTGGCATCATCCTCAGCTTCGTAGGCATCAAGATGCTTTTGGAGGTCATCTGGAATATCGAAGTGCCCACCCCGCTCTCCTTAGTTATTATCTTTGGTATCTTAGTCCTTTCAATGGGACTGTCTTATATCATCTCAAATCATCAGAGTCATGGAGATTAGCAATTACACAAACGACGCCTTAGAACTACTGAAGGAACTGATTGCTATTCCTTCTGTTAGCCGTGAAGAGAAGAATGCCGCTGACAAGCTTGCTGAGTATCTGAATCGTTGGGGTCTGCCATTCGGCCGTGAAGGTAACAACCTATGGGTAGGTTGTCAGGATTGGGACAACAACCGCCCTACCATCATGCTAAATGCGCATATTGACACAGTGAAACCCGTCGCTTCCTGGACTCGCGATCCATTTACGCCTACCCAGGAAGGCGACCTGCTCTATGGTCTAGGTTCCAATGATTGCGGCGGTGGACTGGTAGCATTACTTCAGGTCTATCGTATCATGCTCCAGCGCCCCCGTAGTTATAATATCCTCTGGGTGGCATCTGCAGAAGAGGAAGTATCAGGTGCTGATGGGTTCAGTCGAGTATTGCCATTGTTACCAAAAGTGGATGTAGCCATTGTTGGTGAACCGACAGGCATGCGGCCTGCTATTGCAGAGAAAGGCCTGATGGTGATCGACGGTTACGCTTATGGCAAGTCGGGGCATGCTGCCAGAGGCGAAGGTGTAAATGCCATCTATGAAGCACTTGACGATCTGGTATGGCTTCGCGATTATAAGTTCCGGAAAGAAAGTCCGCTGTTAGGTTCCACCAAGATGACGGTAACGGTTGTGGAGAGTGGCACCCAGCACAATGTTGTTCCTGACACTTTGCATTTTGTCATTGACGTGCGCACCAATGAGTTCTATCAGAACGAGTTCCTCTACGAGTTCTTGAAAAAGAAGATGAATAAGTGCGAACTCCGTCCTCGCTCATTCCGTCTGCATTCCAGCAGCATCCCACAGGATCATCCCATCATCCGCAGATGTCTGGAACGCGGCATGCAGCCTTTTGGCTCACCTACCCTGAGCGACCAAGCACTGATGCCCTTCCCCTCGTTCAAGTTAGGCCCCGGAGAATCAAGTCGCTCACATTCGGCAGACGAGTTCATCAAGATTTCCGAAATTCATCAGGCTATCGAGACCTATATCTATCTATTAGAAGGGCTGGCTATCTAGACAGCCAGCCCTCTGGGTTCAGTTTTTCATTTCCACGTCGCAGCTGGAACTGCATCACACCTTCAGAACCTAGTCGTCCGATGGTCTGTCGGGTGCTAACCTTCTGTCCACGACTGACACTCACCGAAGCCAGGTCGCAATAGACGGACAAATAGTTACCATGACGGATAATCACCACTGTGGTACCTGCATAACCAAAGACCGCACTCACTTCACCATCGAAGATGCAACGAACAGCAGAACCTGGCTGCGCTTTGATATCGATGCCTTTCTTATCCAGCGTGACATGTCCTTTCACATCCGTCACGTGATTCGTTCCAAAACGATGCACAATCTGATAACTGCCACTGATAGGCATGGGCAGACGCCCACGATTACTCTCAAAGTTACCATTCAGACGCTGATCTTCTGATGAGACAGTATAGACCCGCTCTGCCGACTTCTTGGCAGCAGCCACCTCTTTCTCACGTGCTCTAGCCTCTTCCTTTGCCTTTCGCTCTGCTGCCAGACGGGCTTTTTCAGCCTCACGGGCAGCACGCTCTGCAGCAGCTTTTTCTTCAGCACTCTTTCTAGCTGCTGCTCTAGCCTCAGCCTTCGCTTTCTCCTCACGCGCCTTAGCCTCCGCAATCCTTCGAGCATTTTCACGTGCTGCAGCTTCAGCCTCAGCTTTTTTCCTTGCCAGTTCCTCAGCTCGTTTTCTGGCAGCCTCTGCTTCAGCCTTTCTTTTTGCTTCTGCCTCTGCACGAGCCTTTGCACGAGCTATCTCCTCTGCAATCAACCGGTCAATCTGGGCATTCAGCTCTACATCACGTTTCTTCTGTTTATCAATGATGCTAATGATGGTCTTCTGTTGCTTCTTCAACGAGTTCACCACCTGCTCCTGCTCAACCTGCTTGTTCTCCAGCGACTTCTTTTCCTGTTCACCACGATAGAGCAAATCATTCTTCTGTCGTTTCGAGGTTTTAAGTTCTTCAAAAGCCTCTGCGACCTGAACTTGCATAGCCTCCACAGCCTCACCTTGTGCTTTCTGATAAGCCGCATACTCACGGACAAATCTCAAACGACGATACATCTGTGAAAAGTTTTTCGCACTGAAGATAAACATCATCTGACTTTGGATACTCCGATTGCGATGCATATAACGCATGGACTTTTGGAAACGCTGCTTACGCTCTTCGAGCTCACGCTCCAGCACTTTCAGCTGCGCCTGAAGAACATGAATGTTTCCATCAAGCCGATGGATATCGCCACGAATGGTATCAATCGCACGACGTCTATCAGCTATCTCATTGTTGATGACCATAAGATTCTGCAGACGCTTCTTCACATCCTGCTCATTGGCGCGCAGTCGGCGCTCTTGCTCCTTAATCTGCTGGCGAACCTGAGCCTGTTCGTTCTTTAGACTACTAACAGTAACAGGGGGCGTTTTGGGGCTAGTCTTGCTTGTTTTGCTAGTCTTGCTAGTTTTGCTAGTTTTACTAGTCTTTTTTGTCTTGCTGGTTGCAGTCGTCTTCGGTCTGGCAGACTTCTTTTTTGTCTGCTGGGCTGGAGCCACTGCCACCAAGCAAGCCAGGATCCAAAATAATAATAACCGTTTCACGCGTTATCTTTTGTATTAAAGAGCCATGAAACGACGCAAGATCTCATCCACAGACACTTCACGATACTTATTAGAAATCTTCGTACGAGGTTCCCACTCCGTATCCGAACCGATATGATTCAGTGACATACCGAGCTTTACTTCCTTACCACCTGTGTTCAGTGTAATAATATGCTTATAAGGGAACTGGTTCTTTTCCAGAAGCTTGAAATCCTCATAGTCCCAGTTCAATTGAGAATTTCCATTTACCTTATCTTTGTACATGATATTCGCCATCTTTATCAGAGCTGTTTTCTTACTGGCGAGCCAGCTGTAATCCAGCTTTGAAGACTCCAGACTGAGAATCATATCATCACCACTCTCTATCACATTATAGGGACCTGATCCTTTCTCTGTTGGATTATCAAAATTTGCGTTAGCAGGCACAAAGAGCTCATTCCAGAAGAGCGACTGAATGGTCTCGAAGTTTAGCCCACTATTACGGAGGAAGTCAACCGATACCCAGGGCACTTGGAGATACAGCTTGTTGATGCGGTCCATGATTAGCACATAGTCCTTCGTCAACTCAATACGACCAGCCTCTACGAAACCGAAAGCCATCAACTGAAGACGAATCACATCGTGGCGTTTCATTTTCAGATTACCAGTGAGTGTCACCTTCTGTGGTCCTACTTCAACTGAGAACTTCACCTTAGACGTTAGGAACTTACCCGTCTGGGCATTATCTAACACGTCTGCAATAAATTCGCCTTTCTTAATGGTTGACATTGCCGCTTTACTAGCATCATCTGTAGCTGGTTTGTGTGATTTACAAGACACCAACACTAACGGCAAAGCCAATACGGCCACTTTTACAATACTAAACAGTTTCATTCTTTAATATACTTTTTAAGTTTGATTTTCTTTTGTAACAGCTGATCCTCAGGTTTCTTCTGCTGAGCATCACGCCAGAGAGACAGGGCACGATCCAGATCCTTATTCAAGGCATAGATATCACCCGCATGTTCAATAATCACCTCATTACCTGGCGCATCTTCACCCATGTGCTGTAACGCCTGATCGATATATATCTTTGCTTCGGAATAACGTTTCTGCATAAAAAGGATCCAAGCATAGGTATCAAGATAAGTTGCATTTTTCGGTTCCGCCTTCACGGTCTTGAAACTCATTGCCTCAGCAGTGTCCAACCGTTCTCCGCGTTCACTCAGGTAATAGGCGTAGTTGTTCAGGCAACCGATATTATCATCCTTCCATACCAGGCAGGAATCATAAGCAGCAAAAGCCTCCTCAGCCAATCCCTTCTGATGAAGGATATCCCCCATAACGGCATAGAAATCTGAGACAATAACAGGATCACTGTCATCAGCAATCACACCAATACCATTCTGGAATGATGACAAAGCATCGTCAAGTTTGTCACGCTTATAGTAGGCGATACCCTGATAGTAATAAAATGCCATCTCATCGGGGTTATACTGACGAGCATCCTGACACAGGGTGATGACTCGGTCCAGATCTTCATCCTCCCACGCATAGCCCACCAGTTGCAGACGAGCTGATGCCTGATCAGGAGCCATCTTCAGTACTTGTTCCAATACAGGACGGATACTGTCCTTAGGCATCTTCTTCGCACTCATATATGAGGCACAGAAAAAGGCCATATCTACTTCTGCCTGTGGTTGAGCCAGCATCTTCCGAAACAATGTCAATACCCTTGTACTGTCACCACTGACCTCACTGGAGGCTATCTCCTGTCGCAACAGATGAACTTTTTCCTCTGGTGTCGCATTCTTGTTCAACAAGACACGTTCAGCCAGCGAATCAGCCACCGCCTTGTTGCCTTGAGACTGATAATAGGTGCGCAACGACATGAGGACCCGGTTGTTATCCGGCTCTTCTTTCAGCACCTGATGATAGAGATTCAGTGCTTTCTTCGCCTGTCCGTTCATCATCAGCGACTCTCCATACATTGCCAGATAATTAAAATCATGAGGATATTGTTTGGCCAAGGCCTCCATCTCCGCTACCGCAGCTTTCTTATCACCCATTCGTGTATAGATCTCACGCTTTGCCAAGGAGAGGCGCTCACTCTTGCCATCATTTGCTTCCATTCGGTTCAACACGCCAATAGCTTGTTCATAGTCATCCACCTGCTGATAGAGTTGGAACAGCATCTCCAGCATATCTTCACGATCCTTGTTTCTGGCATAAATTCCTTCGAGAACAGGGATGGCACTGGCGTAATCCTGCTGACGAACATAAGTCTGTGCCAAAGTCTCCATATAGATTTCGCTCTCAGGGGCAAGGGCTGCCGCACGCTTCACACATTCCAGCGCTTTCTCCGGATTCTTCAAAAGTGAATAATATTGTCCGAGGAAGAAATATACCTCGGGAGCATCAGGATTCAGTTCTTGGCAATGGCGCAACAAGTCGAAAGCAGCATCATTATTACCTTTCTGCCGCTGAACCATAGCCTCCATAAAAAACTGATCATAGGTCCTTTTGTCCGTCTGAGCAAAAGCAGTCATAAAGGAGCAGTGAAAGATGAAAAAAAACATCCCAACTTTCACTAGCCATTTTGCCCAACAGCAATTTAGTATCATCCTATACTCTTTCACTTCTTCATCACTTTACCCCTGTATGTCCATAGCCACCTTCGCCGCGTTCAGTCTCATCCAGCACCTCCACAGGTACAAACTCGCCCTGCTCATGACGAGCGATGACCATTTGAGCAATACGCTCACCATCGTTGACGACAAATTCTTCCTGCGACAGGTTAATCAGCAAGACACCCACCTCACCACGATAGTCGGCATCAATAGTGCCTGGCGAATTCAACACGGTGATGCCCTTTTTCAGAGCCAGACCGCTACGAGGGCGAACCTGCGCCTCATAACCTTCAGGCAGAGCGATGTGCAGACCTGTTGGAATCAGTCTGCGCTCCAACGGTTTAAGGATTATCGGCTCTGAGAGATTGGCACGCAGATCCATGCCTGCACTCTGTAGAGTGGCATATTGAGGAAGAGGCTGATGCCCCTTATTGACTACTTGAATTTTCAACATAAACTATAAAACTCTATTTATTCCGTGCAAAGGTAGCATTTTTACAGCACATATCACAGCGTAAAAGGATTATTTTTTCATTTTTTCGTTAATTTCTGCGAAAACTGCAAAATCTGCAGTTTATTTTCGTACCTTTGCACTTTGATTATGATGAATTGGCAGCAATTAATTTCCAATAAACGCCTCGGGCAGGAGCATCGTCACCCTGAGCGCCACGACGACCGGACAGAGTTCAAACGCGACTACGACCGTTTGATCTTCTCAGCGCCGTTCCGTCGTCTGCAGAACAAGACACAAGTGTTTCCCTTACCTGGCAGTATTTTTGTCCATAACCGTCTGACCCATTCTTTAGAGGTGGCCAGTGTGGGTATGTCGTTAGGCAATGACGTAGCTCAGCAGTTGATTATCCGTCATCCAGAACTGAAAGACACGATGTTCCAAGAGATAGGACAGATTGTAGCTACAGCCTGTCTGGCACACGATTTAGGCAATCCGCCTTTCGGTCATAGTGGCGAAAAAGCGATGCAAGCTTATTTTCTCGAAGGAGCTGGTACGGACTTACAACGTGAGGTGTCACCAGTCTTTTGGAACGACCTCACCCACTTCGAAGGTAACGCTAATGCCTTCCGCATCCTGACTCATCAGTTCAAGGGCAGGCGTTCCGGTGGATTTGTAATGACTTATTCCACCCTTGCCAGCATCGTTAAGTACCCACACTCTTCCACTGCCGCCGGGAAAAAAGGCAAGTTCGGATTCTTCGACAGCGAAAAGGACTCTTATCTCAAGATTGCCGAAGAACTCGGCATTCCATGTCAGTCTACGATGGGGGAGCCACTACGTTTTGCCCGTTATCCTTTGGTATATCTTGTTGAGGCTGCCGATGACATCTGCTATGAGATTATGGATATTGAGGATGCCCATAAACTCAAAATTCTTTCACATGAAGAAACGATGCAGTTGCTCTTAGGATTCTTTGATGACGAGAGCCAGCAACATATCCTTCAGCGAATTGAAGAAGAGGGGGTAACTGATAACAATGAGAAGGTGGTCTATCTGAGAGCCTGTGTTATTGGTAAACTTGAGAATGAGTGTGTCCGTGTGTTTATTGACAACGAGGAGTCGATTCTCTGTGGCACATTTCAAGGTAGCCTCATCGACCATATCAGTGATTTGCAAAAAGAAGCTTATCAACGGTGCAGCTCACTCTCCACGAAACGCATCTACAAGAGTCGCCCTGTGCTCGATGTAGAACTGTCAGGTTATCAGATCATCCAGACACTCATGCAACAGTTTATCGGTGCAGCTGTCCATCCTGACCGTTTCTATTCGAAACATCTTATCAGTCGTGTGTCAAGTCAGTACGACATTGACGCGCCTGATCTTGAAACGCGCTTGATGGCTGTCATCGACTACATCAGTGGCATGACCGATGTCTATGCTCTCGACATCTATCAGAAAATCAACGGCATCTCATTGCCTATAATTTAAAGAATGATGAAGAAACTATATATTGAAACGTATGGCTGTCAGATGAATGTAGCCGATTCAGAGGTGGTGGCCTCCGTTATGCAAATGGCAGGTTATGAGACCACCGGGACATTGGAAGAGGCAGATGCCGTCTTCCTCAACACCTGTAGTGTCAGAGATAACGCAGAACAAAAGATCTACCACCGATTAGAAGCACTTGATGCAGAGCGCCGCAAGGGTCACCAGATGATTCTGGGAGTACTTGGCTGTATGGCTGAGCGTGCCCAGCAGGAACTGTTGGAGCAACATCATGCCGATCTGGTGGCAGGTCCTGATGCCTACCTCTCCCTACCCGACTTGGTAGCCCAGGCAGAACTGGGTCACAAAGCGATGAATATTGAACTATCGACTACTGAGACCTATCGTGACGTGGTGCCTCAGCGCATTGGCTTAGGGCATAAGATTGGCGGTTTCGTGAGTATCATGCGTGGTTGCAATAACTTCTGCCACTACTGCATCGTGCCTTACACCCGTGGTCGTGAGCGCAGTCGTGACCTTGAAAGTATTCTGCGGGAGGTAAGAGATCTGCGTGACAAGGGATATAAAGAGGTTACTCTGTTAGGGCAGAATGTGAATAGTTATAAACTAGATCATACAGATGGTCCAGACAATCTTGATTTCCCCAAGCTTTTGCGGAAGGTGGCAGAGGAGGCACCCACGATGCGCATCCGCTTCACCACCTCCCATCCGAAAGACATGAGCGACGAGACTCTGCATGTGATTGCCGAGATGCCAAACGTATGCAAGCATATCCATCTGCCTGTACAGAGTGGCAGTAACCGTATCTTGAAACTGATGAACCGCAAATACACGCGTGAGTGGTACATGGACCGTGTTAATGCCATCCGTCGCATCATCCCTGATTGCGGTCTTTCTACCGACATCTTCGTGGGCTACCATTCTGAGACAGAGGAGGATCACCAGCTGTCACTCTCACTGATGCGTGAGGTGGGTTACGATTCTGCCTTTATGTTCAAATACTCAGAGCGTCCGGGCACCTATGCCTCGAAACATCTACCCGACGATGTGCCTGAAACAGAAAAAATCCGCCGACTGAACGAGCTGATACAGTTGCAGACGGAAATGAGTGCCATCCAGAACAAGAAGGATGAGGGTAAGGTGTTCGATGTGTTGGTGGAGGGTTTCTCAAAACGTAGCCGCGAGCAGCTCTGTGGACGTACCGAGCAAAATAAGATGGTGGTCTTCGACAAGGGCACTCATCACATCGGTGAGACTGTCAAAGTCCGCATCACAGGCTCCACCAGCGCAACGCTTTTAGGAGAAATTAGCAACGGGGCACAAGACTAAAAGGGCTCTGGGAAAAAGTCGTTAAAGCCGTGAAGTCCGTTGCCCAAAATAAAAGAAAATGAAGGAATTTATAAATGTCCTGCGGCGGTTTGTGCCGCCCTACAAGAAGTACCTGGTGCTGTCGGTGGTGTTCAATATTCTGTCGGCAGTGTTGAACATCTTCTCGTTTGCAGCCTTGATCCCCATCCTGCAGATCCTCTTCCAAACGAGCGACGCAGAGACGGCCACTTCCCTGATGGCATGGGATTGGAGTAACATCCAAGCGGTGCTGATGAACAACATGAACTATTATGTGAATGGTCTTATCGACCAGTTTGGACAAACCACGACCTTGCTTTTCATCGGGCTGTTTTTAGCAGTCATGACATTTCTGAAGACAGGTGCATACTTTCTCTCTGCCGCTACGATCATTCCTATCCGCACAGGTGTGGTACGCGATATCCGCAACCAACTCTACCAGAAAATTACAGCCCTGCCACTCGGCTTCTTCTCCGAAGAGCGTAAAGGCGACATCATAGCTCGTATGAGTGGTGATGTGCAGGAGATTGAGAACTCCATCATGGCATCACTTGAAATGTTGTTTAAGAATCCTATTCTTATCGTCAGCTATTTCGCAGCCCTGATATTCATCTCATGGGAGCTTACCCTCTTCACGCTGATCATCGTTCCCATCATGGGATGGTTCATGGGCTGGATTGGCCGTAAGCTAAAAGCACAGTCCATCAAGGCACAGGGACTCTGGAGCGACACGATGAGTCAGGTAGAGGAGACACTCGGTGGTCTGCGCATCATCAAGGCTTTCTGTGCTGAGGGAAAGATGAACCGTCGTTTCGACCGCATCAACTCTGCGTATCGCAATGATATCATGCGAGTGAATATCCGTCAGTCGTCGGCACACCCGATGTCGGAGTTCCTAGGGACCATCATGATTGTCATCGTATTATGGTTCGGGGGCATCCTCGTCATCAACAACCACACCCTTTCTGGACCTATTTTCATATATTATATGGTGATGCTTTATTCCATCATCAACCCTTTGAAGGACTTCTCAAAGGCTGGTTATAACATACCCAAGGGACTGGCCTCGATGGAACGTGTGGATAAGATACTGATGGCAGAGAACTACATTCAGGAGCCCACTAGCCCTAAGCACATCGCCAGCTTTGAGCATCAGATAGAGTTTCGTCATGTCAGTTTCAAATATGGCGAGCAGTGGGTGCTGCGTGACATCAACCTCGTGATTCCTAAGGGCAAGACTATCGCCCTCGTGGGACAGAGCGGTTCCGGCAAATCCACCCTTGTCGATCTGATTCCTCGCTACTACGATGTGCAGGAAGGTGAAGTACTCATCGATGGCATCAATGTGAAGAATCTCGGCATCTACGATCTGCGCCAGCTCATCGGCAATGTGAATCAGGAAGCAATCCTCTTCAACGACTCCTTCCGCAATAACATATCCTTCGGCGTGGATAATGCCACCCAGCAGCAAATCGAAGAGGCAGCAAAGATCGCCAACGCCTACGATTTCATCATGACTTCAGAACAAGGTTTCGACACAAATATCGGTGACCGAGGCGGTCGTCTTTCTGGTGGTCAGCGACAGCGTGTGTCCATTGCCCGTGCTATTCTGAAGAATCCGCCTATCCTCATCCTCGACGAAGCAACCTCGGCTCTTGATACTGAAAGTGAGCGCTTGGTACAGGATGCGCTTGAGCGACTGATGAAGACGCGTACCACCATAGCTATCGCCCACCGTCTGAGCACTATCAAGAATGCTGACGAGATATGTGTGCTCCACGAAGGTCGTATCGTGGAACGTGGCACCCACGAGGGATTGCTTGCGCAAGATGGTTATTATAAACGACTGCATGAGATGCAGAAATGAGACAGAGGTTACTATATCTAATAAAGGTTTATCTGTTGACGTTGATACTTTTCATCATCGCCAAGGTTATCTTTATGCTTCTCAACTATTCAGACCATCCGTTTACGGCTGGCGATATGATCAGCGTGATCTGCCATGGGCTGTCGCTCGATCTCTCTACCGCTCTTTACTTTCTTATCCTGCCATTCTTTATTACACTAATCTCTATGTGGTGGTCACATCTTCAGCTACAGGCAGTCCTAAATATCTACTATGCTATCATCGCCTTTATGCTGATGTCCGCCTTCATTGCCGATACCAGTCTTTATCCCTTCTGGGGCTTTAAGCTCGATGCCAGCTGCCTGCAATACCTTGAGACTCCCACAGAAGTCAGAGCCAGTGTATCCGGGTTTTACATGACCGTCCGCCTCATCCTGTTGATTGCAGGTTCCTATGCCATATATCGTCTTTACAAAGCCATATCCTTATGGACTAAAGCACCAAGCCAGCGCCGCTCAGCCACAATCAGCAACCTGCTGTTCATACCGCTGTTTATTATCGGTATCCGTGGTGGTCTTGATGAATCTACGACAAACATCGGACAGGTGTATTTCTCCCAAAATCAGTTTTTGAACCACTCAGCCGTCAACCCTGTGTTCAGTTTCCTGTCGTCGTTTGAGAAGACCGCCAGTAACATCGTGGACTATGATTTCTTCAGTCAGCATGAATGTGATGCCCTGATGAAAGACCTTTATCCCACCACCTCAGAGGCTACCGACACCCTGCTTACTACCACACGCCCCGACATCGTTATCGTACTGATGGAAAGCGCTGGTGACATTTTTGAAAAAGTCATGCCCCATCTGCGACGCCTCAAGAAAGAAGGCATCGACTTCACAGCCTGCTATGGTAACACGTGGCGCACCGATCGCGGCACTGTCTGTACCTACAGCGGCTACCCATCGTTCCCCACCTCTTCGGTCATGAAGATGCCGAAGAAGACTAACCATCTGCCAGGCATCGCCAGCTCATTGCGAGAGGCAGGCTACCAGACATCTTATCTCTATGGGGGTGACATCAACTTTACCAACATGCGCAGTTTCCTCGTCACCACAGGCTGGGAGAAACTCACTTGGAAAGCCGACTACAGCAATGAAGATCAGAACTCTGCCAAATGGGGGGTAAGAGATGACATCACCTTCAACACCCTCTACGAGCAGATAGCTGCCATTGACACCACAGCTGACCATCAGCGCCAACTCTTCGGCTTCTCTACCCTCAGTTCCCACGAGCCATGGGATGTGCCGCTGAAGAGACTCGACCAGGAGATACCTAATGCCTTCTACTACCTTGACACCTGCATCGGTGACTTTATCGATAAACTGAAGCAGTTGCCACAGTGGAAGAACCTGCTCATCATCTTCCTGCCCGACCATAGCATTGACTATGGGCACTATACTGAGGCACTGCAGGAGCGTAATAAGATTCCGATGGTATGGACTGGTGGAGCCGTCAAGGCACCAAGGCAAGTCACCAAACTCTGTAACCAGACTGACCTGGCAGCCACCCTGTTGGCACAGCTGCAACTGCCCCACGATCAATATCGCTGGAGCCGTGATGTGCTTAGTGCCTCCTACCGCTACCCCTTCGCCGTTCACAATTATAACAACGGCTTCACTGTGGCCGACTCCACAGGATTTATCGCCTTCGACCTCGAATCCAATCGTCTCGTCACCAATGGGAGTGGCGAGGCTTCACGATTGGTGCGTATGGGCAAGGCCATTCTTCAGGCTACCACAGCCGACTTAAAAGTAATGGGAACAAAATAAAAGCATATTATGACCATCAATAAGCGCAGACTATTACTCCTTGCTCCATTCGGAGCCACCATCTATAATCTGATGCTGGCTTACGTCGTGTATTTTCTGGCTCGCATCCTCTTCTTGGTGATCAACTATTCCTATTTCTCACTCGACATGACCTACAGCCATCTGTTGGAATTGTTGATGGGCGGATTGGTCTTCGACACGTCGGCAATCCTCATCACCAACAGTCTCTATATCGTGCTTATGCTCCTGCCTTGGCATGGCAAGGAGACAGCCACATATCAACAGGTATGCCGCTGGTTGTTTGTCATCATCAACAGTCTGGCGTTATTCCTCAACCTCTGCGATGCTGTCTATTTCCGCTATACCATGCGTCGCACCACAACTACCATCTTCAGTGAATTCTCTAATGAAGGGAACCTTGGGTCTATCTTCTTTACTGAGATGTTTAATCATTTCTACCTTGTCTTCATCTTCGGTGCTGCAGTCTGGGCACTCAATTACCTCTATTATACCACCCGACTCCGCCAGCGACATTATGTCTGGTGGCAGTACGACATTGCCATGTTACTGTCGCTTCTTCTTTTCATTCCCTTTGGAGTAGCAGGTATCCGAGGCGGTTTCACCACAGCTGTTCGTCCCATCACCATCAGCAATGCCAATCAGTATGCTGACCATCCTGTAGAGGCAGCATTGGTGCTCAACACTCCCTTCTCTCTCTATCGCACAATCGGCAAAGATGTCTTTGTAGTGCCTAACTACTTTAAGAAAGAAGATCTTGAGATGCTCTATAGCCCGATACATAAGCCTAGTATTACTAGGGATTCTAGTATGATTAAGAAGAATGTCGTCATTCTGATTGTCGAGAGCTTTGGGCGCGAATACATAGGAGCACTTAACCGTTCTCTGGAGAATGGTCTCTACAAGGGTTATACTCCGTTTGTCGATTCGCTCATCACTCGCAGCGTCACCTTCAGTCATTCTTACTGTAACGGGCGTAAGAGCATTGATGGCATGCCCTCTATTCTATCCAGCATTCCTATGTTCGTAGAGCCGTTCTTCCTGACACCAGCCTCCATGAATCAAGTTAGCGGCATAGCCCGCCTGCTGGACGATGAGGGGTATCAGACGGCCTTTTTCCATGGTGCCCAACGAGGTTCCATGGGTTTTCAAGCCTTTGCCAACGCCACAGGTTTTCAAGACTATTACGGGCGTGAGGACTTCAACGCCGATGCCCGTTTTGGCAGCGACAATGATTTCGACGGCACCTGGGCCATCTGGGATGAACCTTTCCTTCAGTACTATGCCGCAAAAATGTCGGAGATGAAGGAGCCTTTCATGACAGCAGTGTTCACAGCCAGCAGTCATCATCCCTATGCAGTGCCTGAGAAATATAAATCCACCTTCCCTGAAGAGGGGATTATCATTCACAAGTGTATCCGCTATACTGATATGGCCATCGGCAAATTCTTTGAGAAAGCCAGTCATGAGCCTTGGTTCAACAACACCATCTTCGTACTCACCAGCGATCACACCAACCTCTCTGACCATGAATACTACCAGACCGACTTAGGTGGTTTTTGTTCGCCGATCATCTTTTATGAGCCAGGCAGCGGTGCCAGAATACCAGAGATACAGGATAAGATTGCCCAGCAGATTGATATCCTGCCCACGCTGATGGGTATGCTCCACTATCCGAAGCCATACTTTGCCTTTGGCATCGATCTCTTCAATACCAAAGCCGAAGAAACCTGGGCTATCAACTATCTCAACGGCATCTATCAATATGTGAAGAAAGGCCATGTGCTTCAGTTTGATGGCGAAAAAGCAATAGGAATGTATGCCCTCACGGATTCGCTCATGCAAAACAACCTTAATGGAAAAGTGCCTGATCAGCCTTGGATGATACAGGAGTTAAAAGCCATCATCCAACAGTACATGTCGCGCATGACAGAAGATCGTCTCTTACCTTAACTAGAGCTGAGATGAGAGAATTCAATAAATGTGTCGGAAGAGTTCATTGAAAGGCTTGAACTGCTCTTTTGTCAGTGGTGCTTGAGGATCTTCTATCCAGTAGAGCGGCACCTCACGATACATCGCAGCCACCAGTGAGAAGGTACTTGGTGCCCCTATCAGCCAATCACATAACGACAATAGACACATGTCCTCTGCCGGATTCCCGTCAGGGAACTCTACCTTACAAAACTCATCCCTCAACTCCTTCCGGAAAAAATCCTTGTTCAGCTCCGGATCATTGCCACACACAAAGAAAATGATCATGGTGTTAGGCATCAGCTTCTTAAACAGCTTCAGCACAGCCACATACTGGGCGTCATCGTAGAAAAACCTGCCGCCCTGAAACGTCTTATAGTCACCCCTTCTTACGTGTACGCCCACTCTTACAGCATTACCCTCACCTAATTTTTTTAGCGAGGTTGTCAGCACATCCTGATTGAAAGCAAAAAGCTGCTTGATTTCAGGCATATACTTCTCAAAGAGGTCATACCAGCGTGCATACCATCCCGTCACCATAATCAGACGCTTGTCGAGCATCATCTGCTCCTCACGAGCATAGTCGCCGTTCTCCTGGTCAAAATGTAAGGTGGGAATAAGCCTCATCTTTGCCGCATATTTGGCAAAGAGGTACATAAGGAAATGATGATGCCTGGTTTTGCAGATATGAAACCAAGGATACTTATAGGCAAAACGCATCGACATCGTGGTGCGTCCATGCTCCCGTGCCCAGGCATACACATGTCCGTACTGCAACATGTTATTTGCCATCCGCCCCTTATCGTGTACAAATATCATATCAGTCCTTTCCTTCGTTTGATATCCTCTAATGGTTCCAGACTTACGCGCCCCGTCTCTGCATCATAGCGGATATTGAACTCTTCATGAGAGCGCTTCCAGCGGTTGTGGGTCCACAGCCAATATTGCGGCGCTCTATTGATGGATGCTTCTAGCATCTTGAAGTAAGCATCCGTCAGCTCATAGTCTTTCGTCTGTTTGGGATTCTTTTCTATCAGTTTGAACTCCGCCACGTAATAGCCACGTTTCGGCCGATGCACATCGATATAGAGCACCGCATGTCCTGCACTGCGTGCCAGTCGCTCCGTACCCGTCAGTACAGGCGTGTCGTGATTCAAAAACTCAAGCCAGTGGTGGATATTATTCCAGAACGGCACCTGGTCGGAGATATAGCCGATCACCACAGGCTGTTTCTTCAGTCTGAACTCAGCCAGTCGTCTGAGCGTCTCAGCCATGGGGATACACACAGCCCCCATCCTTTGTCGAAGATTCAGGAAGAGCTGGTCAAAATCCGAGTTTTCCAAAACATGATATATCTGTCCACACTGCGCCTTGGGAGTCACCCAGAGGGGCAGCGAAGTAATCCATTCCCAATTGCAGTAATGCCCCAGATAGACGGCACACGACTGGCCGCTCTCCACAATTTCATCGACAATCTCCGTCCCCTTGAACACCATACGCCGCTTCAGATTACGCTTACTGATGGTCAACAGTTTGATGGTCTCTACCAAATAATCGCAGAACCAACGGTAAAAGTCCTTCTCTATATTGATGATCTCTGCCTCCGACTTCTCAGGAAAGCTGTCCGAGAGATTCTTCCTAACCATCCTCTTGCGATAGCCCACCAGATGATACACCACCACATAGATACCGTCAGATATCAGGTAGTGTACCCACATCGGTAGCAGAGAGAACAGCCAGAGCACGGCGTATGTCAGATAGTATAGCAGTTTCATAGGCCAGTTTACCAGATATCTTTTGCATGAGTAGGACGGAAGATGGTCAGTGCGCGTTTCCACTTACTACGTAGGATATCTTTCTTCAACTGACCTTCACTATCAATAACCGCTCCGAAAGGCTCGCCACGATGCAGCACATCATTCATAAACGATGAGGAAGTGATACCCCACTTACGCAGGAACTGTAACGAGCCGTCGTTCTTTATAATGCGGTGCGTCGAACGTGCCTCGAAATGATAGACACGACTTCTGTCGATGCCTTTGAAAATCCGGACGCCAGCATGATACAACTTTGCCGAGAAGTCGGGATCGGAATACATACCTGGACTATACTCCACGCTATAGCCACCCACAAGATCCCAGAGGTCACGATGCACCACGTTAGGAGGCCATGTTGCCCCCTGCCAGTCACCATGTTTCAGTGTCATAAACTCCCTCAACAATCGTTCCTCGTCAAAGGCCTCCACACTCTCACCATAGTTGGCGGGTGCAATAACACTCTTGCAGAAAAACTTGCGGGGTTGTATCAGTGTCGAAGAGAGAAAGAACATCTTATGCCCAATGGCTTTGATCTCATCGTAGAGTGCCGTATCCCAGCCAGGGCATACATACATATCATCGTTCATGAACAACACATAGTCAGTCGTTACCAACGGGCGCAGACCATTCAACGCATAGCACACGCCTATATTCTCAGGCGAATGTGTATATTTCAGTCCCTCAGCCTTCACCCATTCCAAGGTTCCGTCGCTACCATCGTTCACATGGATCAGGATCTCATGCTGGAAGGCTGAGTTCTTCCGGATACTCGCCACACAGAGTTTCAGGAAAGCGAGGTTGTTCCACGATGGGATCAGGATGGAAAACAGTTCTTTTTCGTATGCCATTATGAATTGTTTCTATAACGTTTCTCAATCATCTTCGCCACCAATACAAACTGATAGAAGGCATCCATACCTGCCCGCACGAGGCCAGGCATGCCATCACGGAAACCGAGTTTCAGAATGTAATTACGGAAGAACCGCCATACCGGACGCCCCAACAAGGCACCCACCCCGTAGTTCTTCGAGGCGCGTTTCTCTATCTCGTTATCGGTATAGGCATTCGTCTTGCGTAGCAGGTCGGCTATCGTCTCATCAGCCAGATGCACAAAGCGCACATTCTTCTCTGACGCAGGAATCTTCTCTGTACGTCCCTGAACAGTCGGGAAAGTGTGCACATGGGGTGGCCACTCTACCCCCTCACGCTTAAAGAAGCGCAACTGACGATCATAGGTGATACTTTTCGTATAGCGAAGCATAAAACGGTTCAGACGTGGGATATAGAGTCCAGCAGGGGCATCAGGCTCAGCTATACGCCGATACAGATAGTCGTGCAGTTCTGGCGTCACAATCTCATCGGCATCCACCACCAGCACCCACGGATACGCTGCCGACTGGATGGCAAACGTGCGTGCTGGCTCCGCACTCTTATGATTCGCCTTGGGGAAGGTCACGATTCGGCAGCCATATTGACGTGCAATATCGAGGGTACTGTCGGTACTCTCCATATCACAGATCAGAACCTCATCGAAGTTCTTCACCGCCTCTAATACCTGCGCAAGATCACGCTCAGCATTATAGGTGTTAATAACTACCGATATCTTGTTTTGGTCATTCATCGGTGCAAAGATACGAATAATTATTGATAGAACAATACAATTTAATAAAATTCGTATCTTTGCACGACAAATGCTAAGGAGCTATTTCATATAGAACTTCGCACCAATGGAAAGTCCGATGATATCACCCACGGACACATCTTGTCCCTGAAACAGAGAACGGACGTAGAGGTCACAGGTGCCAACCTCATAAAACAGGGATATGCGGTTATGCCGCCACCGTTTCTTCTCAGGGATGATGATGGTGATACGCTGACCAAATGCCAAATTCAGTCGGAACTTCGTTGACATAAACTCGTAGTATTTGTCAGGATAGCGACCAGGCTGGCTCTTCCAGAACTCATGACCATATACCGTGTTCAGATAGAGACTGGTCGTCAGCGGTTGGAACTGCCATTTCACAGCATCAGTCCCAGCTTTGGGTGTCAGGTTGACGTCCCAGGGAATGAAGTTACCCTTCAGGGTCGTTGTCAGCTTTCCACGTGAGGAATCATGCTTGGGAATATAACCGAGGAGCAGTTCAGTCTCCCACTGCCTGCGCTTACCATAGCTCCAGCCGATACCTGCGGAGATAACACCCATGTTACCTGCATTCTGAATGACAAAATGGGTTGGGATAAGCGAAGCCCAAACCTTTTCCGCACGTCGGACCCTCTTATCATATTTACTCTCTTGCACCTCTTCTACATTGGTACTGTCTTGCACCTCTTTCACATAGGTACTGTCTTGCACCTCTTTCACATAGGTACTATCTGCTGCTGTCACGTGCAGTGCGAATATCAGCATTGCAGCACTAAAAACGAATCTGTTCAATTTCATAGCCGTCGGGGGTAATAGTCATTATACGATAATTGCGGTGCTGTGCACAGTCGATAGCATAAAACATCAAGCCGTCGCCATAGATATCAGAAACAGTGTCGTTGTGATCATGTCCATAGATACAGCACATAAGTCCGGGGGCGAAGTCAAGATAGCGACGGAAAGCCTTGCACACATTATTATTAAACTGGTCGCTATATGGTGCGGCATGCATAATCACAACGGTGCGGTCAAACTTATCCGTGTCCTTGTGGAACTCATCTTCCATAAAGTCGAAGTTGGGCACAGCAGCCATATAGTCATACTCGGTGGCATTGGTGTTCAGACAAAGGAACTTTACCCTACCGGCGATAAACGAGAAATCCAACGGACCATACATCGTCTCATACGTCTGGTCGCCCGTTCCTAAGAAGTCGTGATTACCGATGAGGGCTACATACGGGTAGTTCAGCTCGTTGAGGATATCTCTCGACCATTCAAACTCCTCATTGGTGGCAGTATCTGTCAGGTCGCCACAATGAACCACGAAGTCGATGTCTCCCCTGCTGTTCAGGTCTGCCACCTGATCTTTCGCGTCAGCAAGCCACAAGTGGGTATCACTGATAAATGCCACTCGCAAGGTCTCTTCCTTTTCAAAAAGGCTCTCAATGTCGGCCATCTGCCGCAAATTGCTCTCTTTTTCACCTGAGACTTTTACATCGTAGGGATGTATGTCAAAGGCGCTACAAGACGAGAGCAAAAAAATAATTGATAGTAACAATAATTTTTTCATAATTACACCATTAGTTATATTTCTTCTTTCTTATATTGTAGTGCAAACAAGGTGAGGTCGTCGTGCTGCTCAGTCTCACCTGCAAACTGTAGAACGGCATCTGTCATCGTCTCGACAAGTTGTTGAGGAGAGCCTGTGAAGGTACTGACGACAGCCGCAACTCTCTCCCTACCAAACAACTCATGATTGGCATTTTCAGCCTCAGTGAGTCCGTCTGTATAAAGGAACAGCATCGATCCGGGAACCATGTTTAGTTCCTGATCTGAATAGTTCAGGTCAGGATCAACGCCAATGGGCAGATTGGATTTACAGTCTGTCTGTGTACCCTGGACGAAAGGTGCATCATGCCCAGCATTGCAATAGCAAAGATGCCCCGTCGGCAAGTCGAGCACTCCAACGAACAATGTCACGAACATGCAGTTATCATTGCCTTCGCAGATATTGATATTCATCGTCTCCACGATACGATGCGGTTCTGAGGTATGGGCAGCAATGTTGCGGAAGAGCGTGCGGCTGACAGCCATCACCAGCGAGGCTGGTACACCCTTACCCGACACGTCGCCAATACAGAAGAACAGTTTCTCATCGCGGATAAAGAAGTCGTAGAGGTCACCGCCGACAGCCTTTGCCGGTGTTAGCGTAGCATAGAGATCAATGTCCTTACGATTAGGGAAGGCAGGGAATGTCTTTGGCAGCATCGACATCTGGATGTTACGTGCCACATTCAGCTCACTCTGCATCAAGGCCTTGGCGGCAGTTGTCGTTTTCAACTCTTCCACATATTGCGTCAACGACTGCTGCATGGTATCAAACGAATCGCGTAAATAAGCCACCTCGTCGTTGTGTTTGAATGTCGGCAATGGTGTGGTGAAATCACCGTGTGCCACCTGATGAGCTAATTTCGAGAGAAAGGCCAACGGCTTGATGGCATGGCGGATGGCGTGACTTGTGAAGAAAAAGATCACAAGGATACCTATCGTCATGAAGACAATGAGAATTGCACCGAGAATATAACCCGACAGGAAAACGAAATCCCTCTGCTGGGCTATTACCAGAATGCAACCCGTAGGCGTTAAGCGCTCGGTGGTAATAAAATAGGTAGAGCCATTCGCCCTCATAGGTCTGTATTCAATGCTGTCTTCTTTTATAATGACCTGGATCGTCTCCTCGTCAAGTTCCTTGGTGCCAGCAATCTTCTGCCCCTTGCCGTCAAGTATCAGGATAAAGAATTCATTGCCGTCATCCGGGTCTTCCTGATCATCCACAATTTCTTCCGAATCCTTCACCATTCGCTCTGCCAAAGCGATCGACGTATAAATCCAGTTAAAGTTCAAGTCGATGCCATAGACACCCACTTTCCGTCCCTGTGCGTCGCGGATAGGTCTGACATAACTACAGTACATTCTTCTGTCAACGGTATCATCGAAATAAGGATCCGTCAGGTAGCCTTCTTCCGCCGATTCCAAATTAAAGCCTTTTTCATACCACACCCCATTGAAATAGTCATGTTGTTGCGAACCTATCTGTTGTGTATTGATATGTGTACTGTCTGCAAAATAGGCATATGCCTCAAACCATCGTCCGTACTCTGGATAGTAGTCAGGCTCAAAAGCTGCGAAACACCCCACCAAGTGTGGGTTCAATTTGAGTTCTTTCTCCAGCGTCTGAAAAACGGCCTCAGGACTTTGTAAGTTGGCTTCCACGGCATCAAGGTTGTTCCGGCTCGTTGTTTTCACCACCTCTACGATGGTATTCAGTCTGCCTTCTATGGCGCTAATCACGTGCTTCGATCGCAGTTCCCCCTCTAACCTTGATGCCACCAGGTCGAAATAGAACACTGCTCCGAAGATCAGTACATTGAAGAATATCACGATTCCTATGACACGCCATGTGATACGGCGCGAAAGCTTGCTTCTCTTCATATCACCTTTTCGATAGTCAAAACATTCTCATTATCTACAATTCAGTCTATCGACCAACGAGGATGATGATAGAGCGTGGACCTACGAGCACTTCATGCTGACTCTCAACAAGCGGTTCCTTACCTGGCTCAAAGATATCTTGTAGTGTCGGCATCCCAGTATTGGCAAAGACGTGCCACGCCATATCCTGAGGCAACTGGGGCAGTTCAAAGCCATGCATCTCCCAATGCATATTGATCGCTACGTAGATAAAATCATCGGGCTTACCGTCTGTTGGGGCATATCGTCCGTTCAGCATAAAGGCTGTCGTGAGATTATTGTAACCGCTTTCAGGCTGCCAGGCCTTCACGCCATGCCACGAGAAGTCGGGATAGCCCAATCCCAGATAGTCGCAATGGCGCAAGTTGTCTTCGTAGCGCAGCACCTTATGCTGGCGACGGAATTGAATCATCTGTTTGAAATAGCAGAAGATATCCGCGTTCTTCTCCAGGTTGTTCCAGTCGAGCCATGCGATCTCGTTATCTTGACAATAGGCATTGTTGTTGCCTTGCTGCGAATTACCCATCTCGTCACCCGACAGCACCATCGGGATACCCTGACTCACCATCAGCAGGGTGATGGCGTTCTTGATTTGCTGATGGCGCAGACGGTTAATGTCAGGATTATCGCACTCCCCCTCCCAGCCACAGTTCCAACTGTTGTTATGGTTCTCACCGTCGCGGTTGTCCTCACCGTTAGCCTCGTTGTGCTTATCATTATACGACACCAAATCCATCAGCGTAAAACCATCGTGAGCCGTAACGAAGTTCACACTCGCCTTGATACCTCTTCCCTGAGAGGCATAGAGGTCTGGTGAGCCGATGATACGCTCCTTCACGTCGCCCAGCACGTTGGGATCGCTCTTCAGGAATCGGCGGATGCTGTCACGGAACTTTCCGTTCCACTCTGCCCAGCGTCCCCAAGAAGGGAATGAACCCACCTGATAGAGTCCACCAGCATCCCAAGCCTCAGCGATGAGCTTCGTCTTGCCGAGGATCGGGTCATAAGCCAGCGATTCGAGCAATGGGGGATTCGACATCGGGTTTCCGTTCTGGTCGCGCCCGAGGATAGCAGCCAGGTCGAAACGGAAGCCGTCGATATGGTAGTCAGTCACCCAATAGCGCAGACTCTCTACGATCATCTCACGTACGTTGGGATTGTTGCAGTTCAGGGTGTTGCCGCAGCCGCTGAAGTTATAATAGTAACCTTCTGGCGTGAGCATGTAATAGGTTTTGTTGTCGATGCCGCGATAGGAGATGGTGGGACCCTGTTCATTGCCCTCTGCCGTGTGGTTGAACACCACGTCAAGCATCACCTCTATACCATTGGCATGCAACTGTTTCACCAGGTTCTTCAGTTCATCCACCTGCATGCTGTACTTTCCTGAGGAGGCATAGGCAGCCTTAGGCGCAAAGAAGCCCACGTTGCTGTAACCCCACAGGTTATAAAGCTCCCGGCCATCGACAGGAGAGATGCGGTGGTTCTCAAACTCGTCGAACTCATGGATAGGCATCAGCTCCACACAGTTGACACCCAGTTCGAGCAGGTAAGGGATCTTCTCGATGATACCTGCGAACGTTCCCTTGTGCTTGACACCCGAAGCTGCCCCACATGTAAAGTTACGCACATGCATCTCATAGACGATGAGGTCGTTGACAGGTGTTTCCAAGGGCTGGTCACTCTCCCAGTCGAAGTCATCGAACACTACACGGGCACGATAGGGATAGATACTGTCCCAGTCAGGCTGTTTTCCCCATACATCGCGCCCCACAATCAGTTTGGCATACGGGTCGAGCAGTATCTTCGACTTATCGAAGCGAAGACCTTTTTCCGGTTCGAAGGGGCCATCCATGCGGAAGCCGTACTCTATGTTCTCGTAATCCAGATCGAAGATAATCATCGAGAACACATTGCCCAGACGAAACTCCTTGAAGAAAGGAATCTCGACAAACGGCTGTTCATCGCCCTTGTGGAAGAGCACCAACGTGCAATCGGTGGCATAACGGGAGAATACGGAGAAGTTCACCATATTGCCATACACCATCGCACCGAAGGGGGATGGTCTGCCGGCACGCAACTTCAACCCCTGGTACTCATGCGTGGGAAATAAATCGACTCTATGCATTTTTTACAATAACCGTTAAACAATAACCAATAACCGTTAGGGTAATTCGTCAAGCGACTGGTAGGTTTCAAAGAAGTTGCTGAACCCTGTCACATCCATGATATCCTTCACCTCGCTGGTCATGCCAACCAGACACACTTTCAAGCCTTTTGAGGCAGCCAGTTTCTTGGAATACAGCAACACACGCAAGCCCGTACTGGAGATATAGTTACAGCCTGTCATGTCGAGCACGGCGTTGCTACCCTTCTCCAGGATGGCTTGAATACCATTCTGAACCTCATCGCTGTTGAAGGAGTCCAATCCTTCAGCTAGTTTATAGATTTCCATATTCATAGCGAAGACATTATTGATGCAAATTCAAAACGGTTGGTTGCTTCGACCAGTCCATGCAATTGCGCACACGCAGATCGGCATAAGGCTCTGCGTTGACGATGGTCGATTGGATGGTCATCAGCTGTTCTGTGCCATAGAGAAACGAGAACGGACGAGGCTGCTCCATCGTCAGGTCGATGGCCTCCTGCAACAGGTTCACATCGTCATGGCAATCGAACATAAAGCGGTCGGTGTCGTGATTATCGAGGAACAGCACCAACTTGAAGTCGGCAGGATACTTGGCAAAGTGTTCGGCAATCTTCTGGCGTAAGGTCTGGTTGCCCTTGATGCCTCTGCCTGCATGGATCTCTTCTAAGAGGATGTCACGATAGGCGAAGTCCAGAACGCCATCCAGTGTGCCCACATAGTCTGCCTGCAGAGCGTCCTGACTAAACGGCTTGATCTCCTGTGCCAGGAACTCATTCCTTCTCTCATCGGTCTTGAAGTAGAGTTGCCCTGCTAACTGCGGACCAATACCCTGTGCCCACACCTCGCCAAACACCACGATGTCGCTACGGACGGCTTGAAGCTGCTGACGAAGACTCTTCAGGAAACTCAGCGGCTGCCCTAATGCATGGTCGATGCGGAAGGCATCTACCCCCATACGCGCCAGCTTCTCAGCCTTGTCGATCATGAAACTCACGACCTCAGGGTTCGTAAGATTGAACTTCGGCAGGTCGCCAAAGCCTAAGAACGACACAAACTCGTCGCTGTCCTTTTTAGGATAGAAGAACCAGTCGCGGTGCTTGCCGCCATTCTTCAGGAGCGACTGCTCGAAGATGGGTGCCTGATACCAACAGTGGTTGGGCACGAAGTCGCAGATAATCCGCAACCCCATGTTGTGAGCCTTGTCCAGCAGCTGCTGATAGTCATCCCACGTACCGAAGTGCGGATCCACGTCTTCGAAGTTCAGCGTATGATAGCCATGATAATTGGCAGACTTGAAGATCGGCGAGAGCATGATGGCGTTAAAGCCCAGATCCTTGATATAATCCAGTTTCTCGATCACTCCCTGCAGGTTTCCACCACAAAATACGTTCTTACTTGCTGGCGGAACCTGCCAACCTCCGTTGAATCTGTCAATCAAAAGATGATAGATCCGGATATTATCAAACCAGTTTGTCATTTTAATTTTACTTTTAAGTCAAATTGATGTTGCAAATTTAGTAATTATCTTTGAAACAACAAAATAAAAGCTGAAAAAGTTGTCCCCACTCACCTCTGAGCAGGGATAACTTTTACTTCCTACTCGCCTTCCACCCTCGCAGCATGGCGAAACTGTATGGCCTTATCTACTGACCTGTAGCCTGACGATATTCCAGTTGCTTAGTCTGGAAGTCGGCATAGGCATCGGTATAGCGGTCGCAGGCAGACTGGTACTGCTGCTGGGCCAGCAAAAGGTCACTCATCTTAGTTGTGCCCACACGATAGTAGTCCTTATTCAGGCGCAGGTTCTCGTCAGCCTGACCGATGGCATCGTGGGCAATGAGCAGTTTCTTATGGCTGGTCTCCACTGCCGACCAGGCATTGTTCATCTTGATGATGAGCTTCTGCCCACTGTCTGACATCTGCTCCTTGGCATCCTCGTAGGCCAGCTTCTGCTTCTTGATGGCGTGTGAACCACCCCACCAGCCGCTGATGGGAACATTGACACCGGCAAAGAGTATGCCTATGCCACGATTACCGTCCATCACGTTGTTGTAAGTATAGCTGGCACCTACGCCGACCTTGGGCAGATTCTCGCCTATCTTCATCTGATGCAGCAGACGCTGACTCTCTACATTCTTTTCCAACAGACGGTACTCTGGTGTGGCTGCTAATGCCGACAGGTGGTCCTGACGGAGTGTCAGGGGGAGGTTAGGCACTTCCGCGTTAGCCAAGGCTGAGAGGTCGGCAGGTAAGGTGACATCTATGGACTCATCTTTCTTGCCGACGTGCTGAGCCAGCAACTGACAGATGGTAGAGAGGCCACTTTCCATCTCAGCTTGTGAACTCTCTATCTCGCCCTTGCGCAGCTGTACCTGTAACAAGTCGTTACGATTGACGGCTCCTACGCGAACCATGTTAGTAACGTCCTTCTCCAGTTCTACGAGCATGTCGTGGATACTGTTGAGCGTTTTCTGCTTCTCCTTGAGCGTTACTGCTTTCCAGTAGTACTGCTCGGTGGTCAGTTCTACTTGGTCTTCTGAAAGCTCCATCTTGATCTCGCTGGCTTGCTGGCCAACCTTCGCCAATCTATTGCCATTGACAATCATACCGCCCATGAAAACAGGCTGAATGGCTGAAACTGCCCCAAAGACACCATTTTTAATCAGGTGTATGTCTGATGGGAGTTCGACGCCAGCAGGCAACATCATCTGAAGCTCCATAGGCAGATTGAGGTCTGCCTCAATCAGATATTTGTTGAGCGTCATACCCATTCCCAATGCCGACACAGTGGGAAAGTACTTTGTGAATGCTTCCTTGCGTTGTTGTTTAGACTGCTGGATAGAATTCTGGGCTGAGTGCAGACTATAGTTGTTCTCGACAGCCAGTTGCTTCAGCTGTTCGAGGGTGTAAGTCTGCTGTGCTGCGACTGAGCCGCAGCAAGCAAGACCTACTATCAGTGAAAATATCTTTTTCATCTTATTCTTGTTTTTCTTTTTTACTTCTTTACCTTTTCTTCGCTCTTTCCCATCACCTTCCAGTAAGCAATAGGCATTACTGTCAGGATGAAGAACATGGTAAGGAGCGTACCGTAACAGATGACGGCACCCATGGGCACCCAGAGGGCACTGCCACCGAGAATCATAGGAACCACACCCATGGAAGCTGCTGCCGATGTCAGGAAGATAGGACGCATACGGCGCTCAGCGGCAACGTGGATAGCCTCCTTGACTGGTAGTTTCTCCAGTTCCTGTACCTCAGCCGTATAGTCGAAGAGGATGACACCGTTACGCACCAGGATACCCATGAGCGATACGAAGCCCAAGACACTGGTCATGGAGAACTCCACACCCTGGATAAGCAGACCAACTACCATTCCAAATACGCAGAGTGTGAGGCAGACCATAATGAGCAAAGCCTCGCTGACTTTCTTGAAGTGCCACAGCAGCACGAAGAAGATGATCATGACCGACATGACGAGGGCCCCGGCAATCTGGGGACCAGTCTCGTTGTCGGCCTCATACTGACCACCATATTCTATCTGCATGCCCTCAGGCAGCTTGAAGTCGGCGAGACGCTCCATGATATCCTTCGTTACGAAACCATCATTCTTTCCACGAGCCACCTCAGCCATCACTGTCACGGTGCGCAGGCCATTGCGGTGACATATCTGACCATACTGCCAGGTAGGCACAACCTCGGCAAACTGGCGCAGCGGAACGCTGGGCTGCGCTTCGCCACTATTATAGACAGAGTAAAGACTGTTGACACTATTTGGTATAGAGGCTGACAGACCAATGGGGATCAACTCGTCCATGACGTCCTGCATGGTGGCCTGATCGGCATCCTCGGTCTTCATCTTTACATTCACATCATAGTCGCCTTCCCATGCGGTGCTGACGGTGATACCATCGCCATAACGGAACGCCATCTGCAACTCTACAGACTGGTTGGTGATGCCCAGACGACTGGCCTTGTCGTCATCAATCTTGATACGGGTAGTAGAGAGTGGCTCCAACATATTGCTGCGTACAAGAAGCAAGTCTGGCATCTGACGCATAATCTTGACAAGGCTGTCGGAATACTGTACCAGCTGTTGCAGATTATCGCTCTTCAGACGTACCTCAATAGGCGTTGAGCAGGAGCTGAAGTTCAGCTGCTTTACCTTCACATAAGCCTCTGGGAAGTAGGTGGTGTACTTCTTGGTACACTCATCCAGCAATTCCACTGTAGCCTCGTTGCTGACGGTATTGATGATGAACTGAGCATAGTTCTCACCTGCGAACTGAGGGGCGTAGGCTGTATGGAAACGGGGCGATGCGCAACCCTTGAAGGCGGCAATATCCACAATGCGCTTGTCCTTGCTGAGCATATGCTCCAGTGAGTCGGCTATCTCCGCAGTCTTCTCAAAACCAGTACCGGTTGGGAAATACATCTCGATGGCAAACTGGTCACGGTCAGCAATAGGCATCAACTTCACAGGTATCTTAGTGAACAGCATGGCACCGATGACGAATCCACCAAGTCCCATACCGATGGTAGCCCAGGGGTGACGGAAACACCATGCCAGCAGAATCTTGTAGTACTTGTCCATGATGTCAAGCAGGTTGAAGGGCTTCTTGCCGTTTTTGGGCTTATCACCTCCAAGGGGTTTGGTGATGAAGAAGTACTGCAGGATAGGCAGCAGCGTCTGTGCAATGATCATTGAGATGAAGAGCACGATACTGATGGCCCAGGGGAACGATGACAGGAAGTCGCGCGACTGTCCGACCATAGTGATGAGGAACGGGAAGAAGGTCACCGAGATACAGAGTGTAGCGGTAAAAATGGACTTCAGGAAGTGGATGGTAGAATCGATGGATGCCTGCCAGCGAGGTTTGCCCTCAGCCATCATCTCCATATAGGAGTCGATAATCACAATCGAGTCATCGACAATCATTCCTAAGGTTACAATCAATGCAGCCAGCGTCACCGTATTCAGCTCGATGCCGAACATATAGAAGGCGCCCAACGAGATAAAGATGGTAATAGGCATCGTACCGGCTGCCACCATCGCCACACGCATAGGCATGATGAGTACAACCACCATAATCACCGTCGTGATGGCAATCAACAGCTCATGCAGGAAGTTTTCGATAGATTCGTCAACCACCTTCTGCTGGTTGGTGATAGGTGTCATCTTCACATCGGCGGGGATGTCGTTCTTAATGTTCTTCAACTTCTTGTTGATTTCAGCACCCATGCTCGATACATCCTGCCCTTTCTTGATCTCTACGCTGAGCAAGAGACATTTCGTGCCGTTATTGGTGATATAAGAAGTTTTCTTGGCATACTCACGCTTCACGGTGGCAACATCCTTCAGTCGGACGGCGTTACCATTAGCATCAGTATAGATCACGGTATTCTCCACGTCGTAGATCTTGTTCAGCGCGTGATCCACGTAGATGGGCGACTTATAGCCTTCATTCTTCAAGCGTCCGGCAGTGGTCACAAAGCCCTTGCTGGTCAATATCTGTCCGATGGTCATATAGCTGATGCCGTAGTGCGACAGCTTGTCAGAGTTCAGATAGATGCTGATCTGGTCCTTCTGCATGCCGTGCACAGTCATCTTACCTACGCTGGGAATCATACGTAGTGAGTCGATGAGCTGATTCATGTAGTCGTTCAGCTCACGATAGGTCTTGTCCTTCGATTCCATCGCCAGCAACAGGGCTGAGGTGTCGCCGAAGTCATCGTTCACCTGGAGGGCAAGTACGCCGTCGGGCAACTGACTCTTGAAAACCTGAACACCGTGCTTGAACTTCGACCAGAACTCATCCTTGTTCGTCAGGTCGTCGTTTAGCTCCACTTGAATGATACAGAGTCCGTCTTTCGAATACGATACGGTCTTCTCCTTCTTTACCTCGCGATAGGTGAAAATATATTTCTCCAACGGCTTGACCACTTGTTCCTCCATTTCCTGGGCAGTCACACCGGGATAGACGGCAACAACCACACCCTGACGGATCGTGAAGTCGGGGAACTCGTTCTTATTAATCTTAGCCAAGCCAAAAACGCCCAGAGCCACCAAGCAGCTCACGAGCAATATGATAATCTGCCGGTAGTGCATCGACCACTCTTGCAGACTCATTTTTTTCTCTTTATTCTCTTCCATAGTAGCGGTAGCAAATTATTCACTTTTCACTATTCACTTTTCACTTAACAATCTCTACCTTCATGCCGTTGCTCACCTTCTGCTGACCAGCCACAATGATTTGGTCACTGGTTGAGAGTCCGCTGCTGACCTGAGCGCCCTGGGCTGTCTCGTTGCTGATGGTAATCTCACGCTTCACGGCCTTACCACCGTTGACCACCCATACGAAGGTCTTGTTGTTGTCGTCCAGCTGTATCAGGTTGGCAGGGACGAACACGCCCTCTGTGCCCTGCATATAGTTGGTGAATGCCTGACAGATCATGCCTGGCAAAAGCTGCTTGTCAGGATTGGCGATAGTAGCCTTCACCTCGTATGTACGTGAACGAGCGTCAGCACTCACGCCACGCTCTGTCACCTTACCTGAGAACTCACGGTTGCCGAGGGCTGGTACGATAATCTTCATCGAAGAGCCCTTCTGAATGCGCTGAATATCATTCTCTGGCACGGCAATCTTTACTTTCACACTACCGATGGACACCAGCTTCACAATGGGGACGCTGGGGGCTGCGGTCTGTCCTACCTCGGCATACTTCTCAGCGATATAACCGCCGAAGGGAGCATACAGCTTCGTCTCCGTGAGCGACTTCTTTGCCATCGCCTCCTGAGCCTTGGCAGATTTCAGTTGATTGTCAATCTGTATCCACTGCATCTCGGGCAGCGAACCCGCATCGTGCAGTTGCTTCATACGGTTGTATGTGTCCTGTGCCTGATCCAGGGCTGTCTTAGAGATGGTGTAGGCATTAGACAGTGTGGTGGGATCGAGCTCTGCAATGAGCTGTCCTGCACCAATAGTCTGCCCTGCCGTCACATAGATTTTCTTGATGGTACCTACGCTGACAAACGACAGCGAAGAACCGCTTGCCTCCTCAATAGTTCCAGAGAAGCCCTGTTCGCCATTGACAGCCTCTGTCTGAATTTGCTGGACCTTAACTCTTGCCGTCAGTTCGGCATCACCTTGTTTCTTGTCACCACAGCTGGATAGAGCTAGCAGCACTGTCACAGCCATCATTGCTTTAATTGTTCTCATTTTCCTTTTGTTTTATGATTTAGTTTGTACTATTGTTCTTTTGTTGTTCTAAAGCCTCGCGCTCTGCCAGATTCTCTGCAAGCGTACGGGTCACTTGTTCACTTCGCTTACGCAGAAGCGGGGAGACTGTCATGCAGAACACCAGCCCTATGACGACGAACGGCACCAGCCATCCCATCCATTCGACAGTGTGGTTTAGGATAAAGGCGACGAAGGCAGCTCCAATCACCATGCGCAACAGCTGTAGGGCGAACAGTCTGATACGACTCTCACGGCTTTTCTTCCATAATGTAATCATATCCTCGCTCAGACTATCGTGAAGCATCAGCGTCCACAAGAACGGGGCACTGGCAATCAGGGTGATGGCTGCCGTTACAAGACCAGCCCAGGGATCAGGTATCATCCTCTCAATCAGCGGTTTGCCGAACAGCAGCATGATACCAATGACTGCAATGCTCAGCACACCATATATCAGTATATTGATGAACACTTTCCTCAGATGTGAGCGCCATGCGTCGTATTGTTCTTCTGTCTGCCCCTCCTCGTCAGAAGAGTTTCTCTCTAACTTCTCACGCAGTCTTGCAGGCATCATGCGTGCCACCACTTCGTAGGCAGGTGCCGAGAAGCGTATCATATAGGGGGTCGTAAACGTCGTGAAGACCGACACAGCCACAACGATGGGATAGAGGAAATCGCTGGTTACGTGCAACGATGTGCCCAATGTGGCGAGAATAAAGGCAAACTCACCGATCTGCGTCAGCGAGAAAGAACATTGCATGGCGGTCTTCAGCGACTGTCCTGCCAGTAGGAATCCGCCCGTGCTCAAGATGATCTGTCCCAGCATGATGCTGACGATGATGCAAAGGATAGGGGTGATATACTCAACAATAATCGCCACATCAACCATCATGCCTACGGATACAAAGAAGATGGCACCGAAAAAGTCTTTGATGGGTGTCACCAGAAGTTCTATCTGCTCTGCCTCTACAGTCTCTGCCAGGATGCTACCCATGATAAAGGCTCCGAAGGCGGCAGAGAAACCTACCGCAGAGGCGAGAACCACCATCCCTAAACAGAGTGCTAATGAGGTGATCAGCATGGTCTCATTGCTCATGACAGGTTTCATCTTTCGTAAGAACAGCGGTACGAGGATGAGACCTAACGTAAACCAGAGTATGAGGAAGAAAATGAGCTTCAGGATAGACATGAGCATCTGTGTGCCCTCAAATTCCTGACTGACAGCCAGTGTGGAAAGCATCACCATGAGCACTATGGCCAGTATATCCTCGATGATAAGCACGCTGAGCACGAGGCTGGCAAAGGGCTTCTGGCGCAGACCAAGATCATCGAAGGCCTTGAATATAATGGTGGTCGAGGACATGGCCAGCATACCGCCTAAGTAAATACAGTCCATCTGGCGCCATCCGAAGAACTTGCCTGTGGATATGCCTACAAGAATCATACCCAGGATAATGGCGCAGGCGGCGATGATGGGGGCAGCCCCCATCTTCAGGATCTTCTTGAATGAGAACTCCAACCCCAGTGCGAAAAGCAGGAAGATGACACCGATATCGCTCCAAATATGAATGCCGTGCAGGTCGGTGACGCTGGGCGTATATGGCATATTTGGTGATGCCAGAAAACCCGCAACAATGTAACCAAGCACCACAGGCTGCTTCAACCACTTGAACAGCAATGTGGTGGCACCAGCACAGAGCATGATTTCTGCAAGATCGATGATGAGAGGGTTGAGTTCTGACATACCTTATTATATATTAGAATACATAGCCGAGGTTGATGAAGAAATAGGCTGACTTCGTATGGTTGCTATAGCCAAGCGAGGCACCCAGGAGACCAAACATCGAGTTGTAATAGTAGGCTGCTTGCACGCCGAACAAGGCGCGATGGTCCAGCAGATTCCTTACCTTGTCAGCGTTTTGGCCGAAAGCCACCTTCAGCAAGGCATAATGCTTTTCGCCAAAGCGCTGTTGTGCCTGCAATTGGGCGGCAAAGAACTGGTTATCAATCGACTCCATGCGTCCGATGCCAGCAAAAGGCATCTGCTGCTCCACATAGTGGCTGAACCACTCGCCACCGATGGTGTTACTTAAGACCGTCGGAACGACGTTTCCGAAGAGCAGACGACCATACACCATGGGCTGCAGCGTGAACCGACTGCCAAATGTAAATGAAGCACGCCAGTTGGCACTTACCTCACTCATACCTGTAGTCTTGCCCAGCTTGGTGCCGTCGGGGGCATACTCGTTGAGTTTGACGAAATTGTTGGTAACGTAAGCATACTCAGCCTTGAATCTTACGCCGCGTGTCGGGAAATACCAGTTGTCCTCGCTGTTATAGTTGACCCTGCCACGATAGCTGATGAAGTGTTCATTCTCGAAATTCATCAGGCTTGATGTCTCCGAACCGAGGCCACTACGGTAGTGCATGTAGTCCCAGCGCAAGCCGAACTGTATGTTGAAGTGGCGCAAGTCGAAGTTGAGAGGGGTCAGTTCTGCCTGCGACTGGTTGTAGCGCATGTTATAGTCGCGATCACCATTTAGATACACATCGATGTCATTGCGATAGAAGGTATAACAGAACTTAGGGCGTGTGAAATAACGCGGATGCCCCGTTATTTCCATGCGTCCCATGATACGTTTGCCCAGTCGCACTGTGAGTTCGGTGCTGACGGGAATGAGGGTCTTCCAAGGAATGTCGAGTCCGACCTGTACGGTGGCATACTCCTCTGTGTCAAAGCGGGCTCCGGCATGCAATTGCGCTGATTTCCGACCGCTTGCCGATAAGACGACGCGCATATCGTCGCCATCCTGCACCAGTCTGCACTCTGCCGTCTGGTAAAACAGATCTACGCGCATGGTCGTGGTCAGTTGCTGCTGCAGCTTGGCATCAATGCTGTCCAACTTGTCCAAATGGTGTTTCTGTCGGATAAAGCGTTCATCCTGCGCTGTCATGTTCTCAAAGGTAAAGCCGGTGATATGCCTTTTCTCCGTCAGTACCTGTGGGCGCAGCGGCTGCAGGATCGTGGGTCGGAACGACTCGTCGATGCCGATGCGCTTTTTCAGAGCTAGAATCTGATCCCAGTGGCGCATGGCCTCGTCTTCGCCTCGACGTATCAGCGTGTCGATGGCTGCGGGCGTGAAGCTGGCGGCATTAAACCCCTTCGTATCTACGGGGAAGTGCAGGTCGGTAATGGCGAGGTTTTCGTCGTACTTGTTCTTACAATTCACATCGACGATCTGGCTGATGATGCTCATCGTGCCACCCAGGTTCTCCGCCACCTTCGGCGGTCCCTGCACGGTGACGCCAATAATGATGTCGGCACCCATCTGGCGGGCGATGTCGGCAGGGAAGTTGTTCCTCAGTCCGCCATCTACAAGCACCATGTCCCCAATCCTCACTGGTGAGAAGGCTGCGGGGATAGCCATTGAGGCACGCATGGCCTGGGGCAGATGACCACTGTGGAAGTCGTATTCAGAGTTGTCGATGATGTTTGTCGCCACACAGGCAAAGGGAATAGGCAGGTCGCGCGTGAAGTCGAGTGAATCGGTATAGCCCACGCACAGCTGTTGAAACAGCTCGGCGAGATTCTTACCCTTGATGATGCCACCGGCATTCTTATCCTTCTTGCCAAGATTGGTATTAATAAAATAGGTGTTCTGCTTCTTACGATCGCTTAGGCTCTGGTTGCTCAGGTCCTCCCGGTCGCTGATCACGTAGCCCCAGTCCTGTACGCGCACAAGCGAGTCTAACGCATTGGCATTATAGCCGATGGCATACAGACCGCCGATGATGCTACCCATCGACGTACCAGTGACGATGTCAACGGGAATACCCGCCCGCTCCAGCACCTTCAGCACACCGATGTGCGCCATGCCCTTGGCACCGCCGCCACTCAGCACCACTGCCACTCGCTTCCTGCCCGTAGTCGTGCTGTCCGTCTGGGCCGTTGCTGTAGCCATTGCCAGCAGAGCTATTAGCATCAATACAATTCTATTCTTTTTCACTATATTATTCTACTTTTCTAATTCTCCTTTATGGTATTTCACCCGGTATTCCATCGGAGTCATGCCCATATGATTCTTGAAGTATTTGCCGAAGAACGACGGATTGGGGAAGTTCAGGTCGTTGGCAATCTCCTGTATCGTCATGTCCGTGAAGCGCAGCCGATGCTCTATGGCCTTCATCGTGAAGTGCTGTATAATGTGGCTCGGCCTGCGGTTCATCACCTCCTTCAGAATCATCGACAGATACTTGGGGGTGATGTTCAACTGACTGGCGAAATAATCCACCTTGCGGATGCGACCGTCGCTTCGTACCACCATGTCAATAAAAGTGTCCACCAGACGTTTCTTATGTAATGTAGTATTTACCCCCCCCTCTCCTGGCGATTCTACGGTCACCTTTACATTACTTCTATAGATAGACAGCAATTCCAGCAGCATCGTGCCCCAGAGCGATCGTGTGATGTCTTCGTAGAGCAGCCGCGATTGATCATTCATCCTTTCTGACAGCAGCTTGAAATAAGTCTCGAACAGCTCATAATCCACAGCGTCGAGGTGAACCTTTGGCTGCAACTTGTAAGTCGAAATGTCGTTAATTGTCACATTGGAGAAACGGTTGATGTCCCATAGGGAACTTCGCGAAAACCATATCGTCTTGCAGTTGAAGTCAGGCGAACACAAAAACTTCGTGGCCACGCTTTTAACCATATACAGAAACAGGTCGTTCTTTTCCAGTCGAACCTCCACACCGTCGTATTCCAGCTGTGCAATACCCTCCGTACAGAGAATTAAGATGCCATAATCGTCGGTATAAAATAGTTTTGGTGGAAGAATGCCCACATTCTCCATCAAAACCAAATCATCGCTATCTCCTATTCGGTAAGTGTCACTTCCACTTCGAGGCTTGCCATATGACTCCATATTGTTAATCTCGCCTATTTAATTGTGCAAAATTAACCATTTCTTTTCATTATTTACCGTTCTATTTTTACACAATCATGTTCTATTTATCATTTTGCTTAGAAAAATATAAAAATAGAACATTATTATAGAAAAATCAAATATAGGCAACCCCTACGGCGATACTATTTGATTGATGCAATGATGGTGCGACATAGCCTGTCATGGCGGTAGTTGATGTATTTTGCCAGAAGCCCCATTCCAACGATTTCGAACAGGAAATAGCAGGCAGGGATGTCAGCCATGCAGAAGATGGCAAACAGAAACGTACGGAAATTGAAGGTGAGCAGACAGTTGAGGGCAGCTACTGGCCTCGAGAGCGCGAGGTACTGCTGTCGGATGTCATCAGGAATCCTGGTAGTCGATCCATATTGTTGTTGCAGGATACCAACAGTGGTCCAGCCTAGCTATGGCACCATGCGCTTAGGCATGCACTTACCTGCATTTGATATCCTTATACTGCCAAGTGGTGGAAGGCTCGATGAAGTCAAACTCTGTAGCATTGTCAGGCAATGCCGGAAAGATGAGTGCGAAGCGCAGCTTCTGACCTGGCCAGGGGATGATGGTCTTTGTTGGCGACAAAGTAATATTCTCTACGCCAGCGAGCTGCAGCTTGCCACCTTTATTGCCTTTGATATAGCTCCTTCCACTGATGTAGGCTCTGCCATTCATCACGCCACTTTCATACTCCATTTCGATGCGGGTCTCCTTGTCTGAACATGCCACGCGGAGAATACGGGCTGCTGTCGATTTCTTGTTGACATAGACGGGATTCTCACGGACATAGCGATAGGCAGAATAGTCGGGCAGGATGGTAGTGGCATTATTCAGGATGCTGGGGCCGTCTGCCGTACGACCAGTCTTCACATAGAGATTGTTAATGCTTCTCGTCAGCGACTTCTGATCGGTATAGCCATAGAGGCAGTTAAGATTTGAAGCCTCTTCGTATTTCTGAAGGGCCTCTTCCCAGTCCTCGGCAGCCTCAAGGTCCTTTGCCTCGGCTAAAGCGTCCCTAAAGCTCTGTTCGAACTCCACCTTCTGGCGGGCCTGGATTTCCATCGCCTTCTTCCGCTCAGCCGACTGGATGGCAGAATTTGCGATGCCGAACAAGCCATTGATGGTGGATGTTGTATTGTAGTTAGTCCACTGCGCACTGGCAGGCAGTGCCATTGTTAACATAAATGCCCCGAATAACAGGTTTCTAATCTTCATGACCTTAAATTTTAAATATTTCGCTGCAAAGATAGCAAATATCTTCGAAACAACCAAGAAAAGGGGAAAAAAGGTTACTTTGCCGCCGTGAATCGTTTTTTGAGATCGATGGGCCTATTTTTGTCCTAAATTCAAAAATGGTACGTTTATTTTATAAATCAGGTACCTTTGCATTGTCGGAAGGAATTTTGCGGGATTTAATTCTGGAACTTTTTACATTTAAATGTAGCAAGTGCTGGATTTAATTCCAGAAAATACACCTTATTGCATCGATTGCTACAGCAATCCTGACTGCACTGGGTGCGGTATCGTGTACCATTTAATAGGTAAGACGATTATGAGAGTTATTACACTGTTGGTGATTCATTGTTCGGCAGTAACGCCCGACCAGACTCCTCGGCTGCTCGAAGCGTTGCGTAAGCGTTACCCCCGTGCCCTGATCGTAGGGCATCGCGACCTCAGTCACGTATCCAGCTATGTCGGTAAGATGCCGATTGTGACAAAAAAAGCTTCCTTCTCGTCATATTCTAAGATATTATTTGTATCTTTGCACAAAAATTCAAGACCCGATGAAGGACAAACTGAAACGATACCTGACGGAGCCCCGCACGCTGCTGTGGCTGTGGATGATTATCGCCGTGACGGGCATGACCCGTTTCGGACATGGCAGGGAGAACAACTTCCTGATATTCAAATACGTGTATTGGCATGTGATAGACAAACTGCCACTCTACATCCACTACCCGGAGCAATACTTCGACATGAACCATTACGGTCCGTTCTTCTCGCTGGTGATCGCGCCCTTTGCCGTGCCTCCCACGTGGCTGGGCATGCTGCTCTGGCTGGTGGCACTCACGCTGTTGCTCTACGTGGCGATACGTCACAATGTGTTCTCCACCTACCAACAGGTGTTCATCTACTGGTTCTGTATCCACGAGCTGCTCAACGGCGTGCAGATGCAGCAGTTCAACATCGCCATCGCCGCCATCATCCTGCTGGCCTACTACTTCACGGAGAAGGAGAAGGACTTCTGGGCGGCTTTCGTGATCATGCTCGGCACGTTTGTGAAACTATACGGTATCGTGGGGCTCGCCTTTTTCCTATTCTCGAAGCACAAGGGCAGGCTGGTGGCGAGTCTGGCGTTCTGGGCGGTAGTGATGTTCGTCGCCCCGATGCTCATCTCCTCGCCGGAATACATCATCGGACAGTATCACGACTGGTATGTGAGTCTGGTGGAGAAGAATGCCGACAATATGTTCAGTCACGGCACCAATATCTCGCTCCTGGGATTGGTACGTAAGATCTCCGGCTGCGCCACCTACAGCGACCTGTGGCTGCTGATTCCCGGTGTCATCGCCTTCGCCCTGCCGTATCTCAGGCTGAAGCAGTATCAGAACGAGGCATTTCGTCAGACGTTGCTTGCCTCGGTGCTGATGGTAACAGTGCTTTTCTCTACAGGTTCTGAGAACAGCGGCTATATCATTGCGGTGGTGGGTGTTGCCATCTGGTTTACAGCCGCTCCCTGGCAGCGCAGCAAGTGGGATGTGGCGCTGATGGTGTATGTGTTTATCTGCTGCACGATGGCACATTCCGACCTCGTGCCCAAGTTCCTGCGCGAGGAATATATCAAGCCATACGGACTGAAAGCCCTGCCTGTGGTGATTGTATGGCTGAAACTGTGTTATGAAATGTATGTGAGAGATTATGCAAAACAAATTGAACCAAAGCCTGCAATGCGCTAAACGATTCTTCGAACGCCCTTTCTGGAGCGACTGGCGCACCATCACGGTGGTCTATGCCTGCATCCCGATCATCATCGGGTTGCTGAAATGGCATAAGCCGAACTACACCTACCATATCTTCAAGTCGGTGTTCTGGAACACCATCGACCAGCTGTCGCTGTATGAGTTCTACGACTACCTGTTTGGCGACTGCAACCACTATGGCCCCGTGTTTGCCTACATCATTGCGCCTTTTGCCTTGTTGCCCGACACATGGGGCATGCTGCTGTGGGAGTGTGCCCTGGTAACCGTATTCTATATCGGTGTGCGCTACATGCCGCTGCTGAAGTGGCAGAAGGTATTTATGTTCTGGTTCTGTCTCCATGAGGTGCTGACCCCGCTATTCGTCGAGCAGTTCGATCTGGCTATGGCGGGTATGCTCCTGCTTACCTTTGCCTGTGTTCAGAAGCAGAAGCCCGTGTGGGCAGCATTCTTCATCATGCTGGCCATGTTTATCAAGCTCTACGGCGTGATGGGCTTTGCCTTCTTTTTCTTTATCGAGGATAAGAAGAAGTTCCTGCTCGCCTGCTTAGGGTGGGCGGCACTCTTCTTCGTGGCACCGATGGCGATATCGAGTCCGGAATACGTGGTACAGCAGTATTTCAACTGGTACGACTCGCTGGTTGCGAAGAATACCCAGAACCTGACAGAGCACTTCAACACGACGAACACGTCGCTGCTCGGCATGCCCCGTAAGATCTCCGGCAACACAGAATACAGCGACCTGTGGCTGATTGTTCCAGGCATCCTGTTGTTCCTGTCGCCCTTCCGCCGTATCGGCCAATACAAGCATGCGGCTTTCCGCTACGCCATGCTCGCCTCGGTGGCGATGTTCCATCTGCTGTTCTCAACAGGTTCTGAGAGCTACGGCTATATTGCCGCTATGACAGGCTTCGCGATCTGGTACACCACCGCCCCGTTCAAGCGTGGGCGATGGGCACTCTACCTGCTTATCTACGCCTTCATCTTCACATCGCTCTGTACCAGTGACGTGCTCTTCCCGCGTTGGATCTGGAAACAATGGATAGAGCCATACGCCTTGAAGGCACTGCCCACCACCATCCTCTGGTTTGTACTGATGTGGGAGATGAACACTAAAGACTATGCTTATGCAAAAGAAAGAGACATTCGGTGAACTGATCAGGTTTGGCATCGTGGGCACCACTGCGGCTGCGATCCACTATGCCATCTATTGGGTGCTGCAGCACTGGATCAACGTGAACGTGGCCTATACCATCGGTTACGTGCTGAGTTTTCTGGTGAACTATTACCTGTCGGCACACTTCACCTTTAAGGAGAAGACCTCTGCCAAAAACGGACTGGGCTTTGGCGGGGCACATCTGGTGAACTATCTGTTGCATATCGTGCTCTTCAACTTCTTCCTCTGGATAGGTCTCAGTCGCGAGCTGGCACCCATCGCCGTACTCGCTATCGCCGTCCCCACGAACTTCGTACTGGTAAGGTTTGTATTCAAACATTTTAAACGCTCATGACAGATCGGCTGAAGATAGGATTCGACGCCAAGCGCATCGTGCGCAACGGCACAGGACTGGGGAGCTACGGACGCACCCTGGTGAACGACCTGGCAAGCTATCCGCTGGAACTGCGACTCTACGCTCCTGACCAGGGCAAGGAGCAGCTGAGGCATCAGATCAGGCTGAAGGAGAATGTGCGTTTCTGTTATCCAGCCCCTTCTATACTGCCTTTCCACAAAGCGCTCTGGCGCAGCAAGGGCATTGTGAGCGACCTGAAGCGTGACGGCATCCAGGTGTTTCATGGTTTGTCGGGCGAACTACCGATAGGTATCCAAAAGAGCGGCATCAGGAGTGTGGTGACGATCCACGACCTGATCTTCCTGCGCCATCCGGAGTTCTACCACTGGATCGACACGAAGATCTACGGATGGAAGTTCCGTCAGACCATGCGCGAGGCGGATCATATCATTGCCATCAGCGAATGTACGAAGCGCGACATCATGGCATATAGCGAGGTGGATGAGCGGAAGATCAGCGTGATCTATCAGAGTTGCGCCCCCAAGTTTACGGCGCTTTCCTCTCCCCTCTCCCCTTCCACCTCCCGCTATATCCTGAGTGTGGGCAGCATCGAGGCACGCAAGAACATCCTGTTGGCAGTGAAAGCCCTTCCCTATCTGCCTGAGGAACTGAACTTAGTCATCGTGGGCAGACACACATCCTATACCGACGAGGTGATAGCGTATGCGGAAAAGGAGAACCTCGTCCATCGCATCCAGATCATGCATGGCGTGAGCGATGAGGAGTTGCCTAAGCTCTATGCGGAGGCAGAGGCGTTTGTGTATCCCTCGCGTTACGAGGGTTTCGGTATTCCCATCATCGAAGCCATCAGCTGCGGACTCCCCGTCGTGGCCTGCACAGGCTCATGTCTGGAGGAGGCTGGCGGACCCGACTCGCTGTATGTGGATCCCGACGATGCAGAGGCGATGGCACACGCCATCAGTCAGGTGCTGAAGGGTGCCGAAGGTCGGGAGGCGCGCATCAGCAACAGTCAGAAGTATATAGAGCGGTTTGCCGGCAACGATGTGGCTGGTCAGGTGATGGCAGTGTATCGCCAGCTGCTGTAATCAGAATTTCCATTTGATTTGAACATCGAAACCGGTATCTGATGCTTTCGCAGAGAGCATCAGGTGGCGACTGACATCTGCTCGTGCCATGAGCCAGTAGCGGAAGCCCTCACCATAAAGCTGCATCATAGAATAGGTATAAAGCGGTGCGTTCTCATAGAGATACACACGACTGGCATAGTTGTCGGTGTGGTAGTAGCTGGCGCCTGCATGCAGGGTGAGCCAACGATACTGGTATGAGAAACGCTGCGTGAGCACCCTGCCCCATGCATGCTGTTCCTGAGGCAGATAGCACCCGTCGAGTTGCGAGAGACTGGAGAAGCCGCTCTTACCAGCATAGCCTGCACTCAGACGTAAACGGTGCTCTGTGAGATTCTGCAGCGCCGTCTTGGAAACATTGTCTCGCTGTTTCTGTTGCAGGCGATAGCGTGCGGAGAAGGTCCACAGGCGATGGTGAAGGGTGCCTTGCAACAGATGATCCCAGGCATACGACGACTGCAACACCCGATAGCGGGCCCAGGCGTAATAGGCAAAGTCGGTATAGGCCATGAGCTGCAGATGGGGCGATGGCTTCCAGGTGAGTCCCAGATAGAGTCCACTCTCATTCTGTACCCTCCCGCCAGAGCTATAACTTCGGGCATCGAGCGAGGCATAGCGGAAGGCATAGAACCGTTGCAGTGCCATCAGACTCCAGCCATCCCCTAACAACACACTGGCACTGTTGACCGTTGCCAGATGACCTTGACGGTCAATCGCTGTCTCACCATTCAACGCGAAGCGGCTATTGGCATAGCCATACGACAGGCTCGTGTTCAGGAAGTCGCGCCCCTGGGGATAATGCTGGCGATAGAGCAAGGCGGTATTTGGTCTCAGCCTGCGGGAGAGATGGGTATAGCAGGTGTTCAGTCCCAATTGCACACCATGGGAGGTATAAAGCAGACTACCACCCGTCTTCAGGACATCGAGATTATGTTTCTTGTCCATCTCCCCCTGCGTACGATGATAGGCGGAGCTGAGGATGGTGGCTGCCGTACCGTCACGGTTGAGGGTGGCGTCAACAGCCCGATAGGAGAAGAAACTTGTGAGCGACAACTGCTTTGAGAGACGGACGGTGGCAGCAGCACCCTGCAGATAATTATCGGTACGTGAGGCGTGGGCCATGAGGGTAGTCTGCGAGCGTCCTAACGACTGGAGCATTGCCACCTTACCAAATCCTGACTGACTGTTCATCACCAGCCCCATGCCCATCGACACACGATAATGCCCAAGGCACAGCGATTCCAGGCATCCGAGGTTACGCAACTGACCATAGAGGGCATAGTGGTCATAGCCCCAACGGTTGCCATGAGCAAAGAAGGGTTCTCCTGCATCGTTGGCACCTAAGATGCCTAACTTCAGATAGTCGCCATAGCTGAACTGATAGCGCAGCCAATGGCGCAGAGGTGAACCCAGATAATCATCCTTCTGCCCTTGCAGGGGAACACGTGCAGTAGCCATCAGCTCGTGATGGCCATAACGGGTGATGGTATGCAAGGAGGGAAAAGAGGGATGCGAAGACTCGCCGACATAACAGACACTTGACAGCAGCTCGCGACGGGGCTCATCAAGAGAACGGATCATCAGCAGTTCGCCCTTCGACTTCATGGGGCCGTAACGATACAGATATTCCTGCAGCTCCTCTATCTGCTGGGCAGAGAGGAAGGGCAAGTCCTCCAGCTGTGAACGGGTAGCCGTATTCAGGTCGAAGGGATGCTGGGAGAGTTCGCACAACAGGTCATAGACATCCTCCCACTGCGACGACTCCACATCCTCCACCGTCATCACCTCATTCAGATACTCACGCCAAGGGCGTTCCTCCTGCGCTCCAAGCGCCATCGGCAACATACACAGCCATACTACGATTTGTGATTTCATAATGCTACATTTGAATGTTAACGCTGCAAAGATAAAAATAAATTCGCGAACTGCCAAACAATTCGCGAATTAATTATATCAACCTACTAAAAAAGGGGAGGTCAGTCGGTGCTGATGGCAACGATGGCATCGCCATTGTCGAAGGCTACCTTGATATCCTTACCGCCCTTCTGAACCTTACAGAGAGAGATATCCTCACCCAAGGTCTCGCGGACACGGATACGACCGATCTGCTTGCGGGTCTCACGACCAGCCACCTGACCTACCACATAGACATTGAAGTGGACATCCTCACCGATAAAACGACTGCCCACATCAATATACAGCTCCTTGGTCTTATCTTTCTTCTCAGTGCCGCGCTCGATGATGTTGGCACGGATGGGATAGCACTCATTGTAATACTCGTAGATATTATCGGCCAACTCATAAAGAGCTGTGCGGATAGCCTCATCGGCAGACTTGGCAAGCGAGTATTCTGAGCAGCGGCCAGACAGGGTACTGGTGGTCACCTCACCCGTCTTCAAGTTGGTGAAGTTAATAGCTACTGAGGCGATGGCACCGTAATAGGTCTTCATCTCAGTATATTCGCGCCCCTTGCTATCCTTGCGGTCGTAGCTCTTCACCTTACGTGTAGCGGAAATGTCGGTGAGAACGGCAGTCACCTGATACCTGGCATCAGTGGCCTCACTATCATCTACCACCTGCAGGCGACGCACATGCGTAAGTCCCTCCATGACACGATTGCGGGCCAGCGGGATGTACTCTTCATTGTTGATGTCAGTCACACGCCCCTCTACTACATCAGCCATGACACTGAGCACTTTGCCCACTGTCACCTTCTTCTTAACCTCATTCTTCTGATAGGTGATGTCGCCTAACAGCACCTTGTAAACGGGGTTCAGCCCGTTGTCCTGTGCGCTGACATTTGCTGTGGTCAGCACGCACGCCAATACGATTGTTAATAGTATTCTTAATTGATTCATATTGCTAAGATAAAGCGTTTATCGACTGCAAAGATACGAATAATTTTCTGAATTAATGCAAAATAAGGATAGATTTCGGCGAGGATTGGGAAAAATGGTGTACTTTTGCAGGCGAAATGCGAAAGACGATCGTCATAGGAATGCTGTGCACACTGGGCTTGCCGTTGCAGGCGCAGGAGCAGAAGACTGCCGAACAGGTGTTGGCAGAGATGGACTCGCCTACCTTTGTTCCAACAGTAAAGGTGGGTAAGGTGCTCCATGAGGGAGACAGCATCCAGTATATGGAAATGAACAACGTGTATGTGTATCCGCAACTGACTTTCAAGAACAAGAAACAGGCTCAGTCGTATATGCGCTTGGTGACGAATGTGAAGAAGGTGCTGCCTTTAGCCAAGGAAGCCCGACAGATGCTGATAGAGACTACCGAGCTGCTGGATATGCTACCTGACGACAAGGCTAAGGAAGCCCACATCAAACGTGTAGAGGAGGACATCTTCCGTACCTACAAGCCGAAGATGAAGAAGCTGACCTACTCGCAGGGCAAACTCCTTATCAAACTCATCGACCGAGAGTGCCACTCTTCATCCTATGAGATGATCAAAGCCTTTATGGGACCTATCAGAGCTGGTTTCTGGCAGGTGTTCGCCTGGGGCTTTGGTGCATCGCTGAAGAAGGAATACGATCCCAAAGGTACCGACCGACTGACAGAACGAGTGGTACTGATGGTAGAAGCCGGACAGATCTAAGAAAGCCCCGCCAATTGGCGAGGCTTTCTTATTTCTCTGAGAAGAGTACCTGAATAACTGTTTGGCCGACCGCCTGGAGGGTGGACTTGTCGATATGGTCCATCGTGTCACTGACGGTATGCCAGGTAGGTCCGAAGCTACTCTGCTGACAATCGGGGTAATAGGGGATGATGTCGATACAAGGAATCTTGGCAACGTTATTCACAGGGATATGGTCATCGGTGATGGAAACGCCCAGCTGCTGGGGGAAGCGACTGCCATAGCCCACGACCTGAGCCGCCTGCCACACCTTATCAACCACGCCTGCGGCATACTGCATGGACATGCCTTCCTTATAGAACTGTGCGCCCTCGCCGCCTACCATGTCGAGCAGGATGCCAAAGCGATAGCGTTTTGCCTGCTGCTTGGGACAGTTCTCTGCCCAGTACTGCGAGCCTAATGCCCAGGAGTTGCCGCCATCTGAGGCATCGCTCCACTGAGGCACACCCCAGTCCTCGGCATCGAAGCATACGAAATCGACACCTATCTGCAGACTGTCGTTCTGCAACAGACGGGCAATCTCCAGCATCACAGCCACCCCACTCGCCCCGTCATTGGCTGCCATCACGGGTGTCTTCCAGTTAGCCTCATCGGGATCGTTATCCGCCCATGGACGACTGTCCCAGTGGGCACAGAGCAACAGACGAGCCGTCTGTTCGGGCAGATAGCTGGCGATGATATTGGTACTCTTCAGGGGCGTGCCGTCGTAGCCTTTGAGTGTGGTCTCCTGGCGGGTGACACTCATACCATACTGCTGGAACTTCGTCACGATCCAGTCGCCACAGGCTTCATGCGCCTCACTGTTCATGATGCGAGGTCCGAAGTCGCACTGCTGCTGACAGAACTGATAGGCGCTGTCGGCGATAAACATCGGACCTACGGGTTTCAAGGAGGTGTCTGTATCTGAGGTCTGCTTACGAAGACCGCACGCCACCAGGGAGGTGGCGATGCAGGTCATGCAGACGAATTTTCCGAAATATCTCATATTATTGTATTGTATTGTACCTGTGCCATCACGCGCATGAAATTGCCGCCCCAGATCTTCTGGATGTCCTCTTCGCTATAACGGCGGGCGAGCAACTGACGGGTGAAGTTAATCAACTCAGAGGAATCGGCGAGTCCACGCACGCCACCGTCGCCGTCGAAGTCGGTACCGAGTCCCACATGATCGATACCCATCACATCGATGGCATGGTCGAGATGAGCCATCACGTCGAGGATCGTGGCCTCACCGTCTTTCTTCAGGAATCCGTGATAGATGGTGGTCTGAGCCACACCGCCCTTGGCTGCCAAGGCGCGCATCTGGTCGTCGGTGAGATTACGGGGATGATCGCAGAGGGCACGGCTACTGCTGTGGCTGCACACGATGGGCTGAGAGCTGATGTCGAGGGCATCGTAGAAGCTCTTCTCGCTGCCATGACTGAGATCGACGAGGATGCCCAGACGGTTCATCTCACGGATGACCTGCTCACCGAAGGCACTCACGCCGTTGTGGGTATTGTTGCCTCGTGCCGAATCGCAGATATCATTGTCGCCATTATGGCAGAGGGTGATATACACCACCCCGCGATCGGCGAAATACTGTATGTTCTCGAGTTTTCCTTCGAGTGCCAGTCCATTTTCGATACCGAGCATGATACTCTTTCGCCTCTGATGCTTGTGAGTCCAAAGTTGAGCATAGTTACTGGCAATAGCTATATACTTATTATTCTTGTTGACAATCTCCTCGATCTTGTCGAAGATCAGGTCGGCATATGCCTTAGGACCAGAGACATCGAAGCTTACCTTATCGGCAAAGGTCTCCCCTGCTTTGGGCTGTGGCAGGTAAGCCACCATAATGGTTGCATCCTGTCGCCCTTCCGTCATCTTCTGCAGATCGACGAGGATCTTGGGATCACGCTGGTCGAAGTGGATGCCCTGGGGGAAGAACATTGGGGTGTCGCAATGGGTATCGAGCGTCAGGACGCGATCGTGGGTACGCTGGGCCTGACGATAGGCAGCCGCCTCGGCTACCAGCCACTGGAACAGGGGAAGTCCCGCCTCCAGGCACTCGGGATGCCACTGCACGCCAAGGATCGGTTTAAACTCGTTGCTCTCTATCGCCTCGATGATGCCATCAACGGCCTTTGCCACCACACGGAACTTATCGCCAGGCGACTTCACGGCCTGATGATGGAAACTATTCACCTGGAGAGGTCGTGGATACGATGCATAGATATGATCAAGTATCGAATCCTTTTCGATTCTCAAACTATGGGTAGGTTCAGAGCGGTCGGCATTCTGAGAATGCTTCACAGTGGCCTTGTCGCTGATGTCCTGATCCACCTCTCCACCAAGGGCGATGGCGAGTGTCTGGATGCCACGGCAGATGCCCAGCATCGGGATCTGACGGTTATAGGCCAGACGGGTGATCAACAGCTCCGGCAGATCGCGCTCTTTGTTGATGCCACCCAATTTCGTGGAAGGTTCCTCACCCGTCCATAAGGGGTTGAAGTCGCCACCGCCACTAAGGATCAGGCCATCGATACGCGACAGAGTGTTGATGATGGTATCTGTGTCGGCAACGGGTGGGACAATCAATGGTACACCACCAGCAGCCACCACAGATTTATAGTAGCCTTGTCCAAGTTTACAGGTAAGATCGTCATAGTTGCCAGTAATGCCAATAACAGGCTTATGGTCAGCTTCCGGGAAACGCGCATAGAGGGCGTCAAGATACTGTTGCAAATCGAAAGTGTTGCTCATTTCTTCTCTTCCTCGTCAATGGTAATGGGAATCTCACGCTTCAGACTCTGCTCCAGTGAAATCAGCGTTTCTGTTGCCGTCACACCAGGGATGCCCTGCAACTTGCCGTTCAACAAGTCCATCAGCTGCTCATTGTCACGGGCATAGAGCTTTACCAGCATCGTGTAAGGACCTGTCGTGAAATGGCACTCCACCACTTCGGGGATATGTTTCAGACGCTCCACCACATCTTTATACATCGAACCCTTCTCAAGGGTAATACCCACATAAGTACAAGTGGAGTAGCCCAGGCTCTTGGGGTTGACATCGAAACCGCTGCCTGTGATGACATCGGCATCGATGAGATGTTGTACACGCTGATGGATGGCGGCACGTGACACATTACACTCTGCTGCGACATCCTTAAAGGGGATTCGGGCATTCTTCGACAGAATGCTCAAAATCTTCTTGTCTAAAAGATCAATTTTTTCCATTGTTCGACGTTTAAGTTACATTTTGAAAGCAAAAGTAACGATTTTAATCGAACAATGCAACTTTTTTAGAAAAAAAAATCAAAAAAGTGTGTCACTTTTGTGACACACTTACCTATTTCTTGACAATACCTACCAGTTCCACATCGAAAATCAGTGCACTGTAAGGTTGTATCTTACCAGAGTTTCGTGAACCATACGCCAGGTAATAAGGAATGTACAGCTGCCACTTAGAACCCACAGGCATCATGGTCAAAGCCTCAGTCCAACCCTTGATCACCTGTTTCGGCGTAAACTCCGCAGGTTTCTCGCCATGTACGGCAGAAGAGTCGAAGACAGTACCATCGACCAGACGGCCTTCGTAGTTCACCTGTACCTTCTGATCCTCCAGGGGCACCTCACCGTCACCCTTTACCAGTACCTTATACTGCAAACCGCTGGGCAGTACGATGACACTATCCTTCTTGGCATTCTCCTTCAGGAACTGCTCACCTGCTTCACGGTTGGGACCGTAGAGCTTCTCCTCTTTAGCCAGCTTATCAGCAACGCGCTTCTGAGTGAACAGCTTCTCAGCGGCATCGTATGTAAATATGGTAGAGTCACCCTCAAGGGCATGGATAAAACCCTTATAGAGCAAATCGGCTACGATAGAGTCGGGAGAGTCCTTAAACTCTGTTGTGATACCAGGCACCATGCGCTCACTAATCTGGCGGGCAATATCAAGACCTGCCATATAAGCCTTCTGCTTGGGACTGTCGGCTGAGCGGACACCTTCACGCACGCCACGGATGAAATCAGCCATCATCGTGGTATCCACTTTCTGCTGAATCAGGTAGGGAATCAAACCGTTGGTGAGTGATATGCCTGCTGCATAGCTCAAAGAGTCGGAGCTGTTGTTCAGAACAACAGGCTGAGCAGGGAACACCACCTCCTTATTCTTTTTCTTAATCGCCTCTACAGGAGAAAAAGAAGCACTCGCCACGAGGGCAAGTGCCAATAATATCGTCTTCTTCATTATCTCTTAGTGTTTGCTTCCAGAAGTTCAATCTTGAAGATCAGTACAGAGAAAGGTTTGATATCGCCCTGCTCACGCTCACCATAAGCCATATCCTGAGGAATATAAACCTCCCATACAGAACCTGCAGGCATGTGGCAGAGAGCCTCTGTCCAACCCTTGATCACCTGATTTGCACGGAACACAGCAGGCTCGTTGCGCTTGTAAGAGCTGTCGAACACAGTACCGTCGATCAGACGACCCTCATAGTTAACCTTCACAAGAGAGGTATCTGTAGGAACAGCACCTGTTCCCTCTGTGAGTACCTTATACTGGATACCGTTAGCAAGTGTCTTCACACCCTCTTTCGTGGCATTCTCCTTCAGGAACTTCTCACCAGCCTCCTTGTTAGGACCATAGGTCTTCATCATCTCGCGAGCCTTGATCTCCTGCATCTTCTGCTGAGCAAGCTGCTGAGCCTCTTCTACTGTCATCAGACCCTTCTTACCTGTTGTACCACTGATGAAAGCTGCCATGAAGTTCTTCAGAGAGATTGTCTTGGTAGAATCGTCACCAAACACCTCACGGTTGATGCCCTTTACCATACGTGTAGAGATCTGCTGACCAATCTGGATACCAGCGTAGTAAGCTGCCTTCTTGGCATTGTCACCAGCGTTCACACCCTCGTTCAAGCCCTTGATGAACTCACCCATGTAAGCGGTATCTACGCCCAGGCTGCTAACGAGATACTCTCTCAGGCCCTGAGTCTGAGCCATACCGATGGCGTAACTCATTGTGTCAACATCTGTCTTCAGACTGGCCTTAGGAGCCGAATTGCCACAAGCGGTAAAACCTGCAGCTACGATAGCCATAACGGCTACAAACATTAATTTCTTCATTTTCTAATATTTTATTTTACCTTATACTACCTGAATCAACTCTACATCGAAGATCAGTGCTGCAAATGGAGGGATGGAAGCTCCTGCGCCACCTGCACCGTAACCCAAACGGTAAGGGATGAAGAAACGGTACTTAGCACCTTCCTGCATCAGCTGCAAACCTTCTGTCCATCCGGCAATCACCTGCTGCAAGGGGAAGGTGGCAGGCTCACCACGCTGGTAGCTGCTGTCGAATACGGTACCATCGATCAACGTACCCTCATAGTGACACATCACGGTGTCCTTAGCAGAAGGTTTCTTGCCATTACCCTCTTTCAACACCTGATACTGCAGACCGCTGGGCAATGTCACCACACCCTCTTTCTTGGCATTCTCTGCCAGGTATTTCTCACCAGCCTCCTTGTGAACCTTACCTTGTTCAGCACGCTCGGCTTGCATCTTCTCGTTCTGTTTTGCAAAATACTCCTGAACAATCGTCTGAGCCTCACGATGAGACACTTTCAGCTCCTGACCACCCAGCACATCCTTGATAGCCTGTGCAAAGTCGTCGGCACTGATATTCTCAGCACCCATCTGGGCAAGCTGCTGACCGATTCCAAGGCCCAATGCATAGCTTAATTTATCCATTCTTTCTTATATTAATAATGTGTAACTTCTAAAATCGGGCGCAAAGTTACAATAATTTTTAGACATAAGAACATAAGTACATATTTTTTTTTGTTTCTTTTGTTCTTTTGTTTAAAAAATCGTATCTTTGCAGAAGAATAAATATCTGTATGCGTATGAAAAAGATTGTTGTTTTAACTGGTGCTGGCATGTCGGTGGAGAGTGGACTGAAGACTTTCCGCGATGCCGATGGTCTGTGGGAGAACTATCCCGTTTCTAAGGTAGCAACTCATGAAGGCTGGGAAGCCGATCCCACCCTTGTGACTAACTTCTATAATATGCTCCGCAAGAAATGCTGGGGGGTGAAGCCCAACGAGGGGCATCAGCTCGTGGCAAAGCTTGAGGAGAAATACGATGTGACAGTTGTGACGCAGAATGTTGATAACCTCCACGAGATGGCAGGATCGTCAAAGGTGATCCATCTGCATGGCGAGCTGATGAAGGTTTGCTCAAGTTACAATGTGGATGACCCACGCTATCAGGTAACCCTAACCCGCGACAATTGCGAGGTGGAGCCTGGTACCAAGGCTGGTGACGGTTCCCTGCTCCGTCCGTTCATCGTGTTCTTCGGTGAGGCTGTACCAAACATCACTGTAGCAGCCGAAGAAGTACAAGAGGCCGACATCCTGGTTATCATCGGCACTTCACTGGTGGTCTATCCAGCTGCAGGGTTGATGCACTATGCACGCCCTGATGTGCCCATCTACCTGATTGACCCAAATCCCATCAATGTAGGCAGTCGCGTCACCCAGATCCAGAAGGGCGCTTCCGAAGGTATGAAGGAACTCTCAGAGATTCTGATGAAATAAAAAAAATCCCGCTGGTTGCGGGATTTTTTATTATGCTCTGTCCTTACGGATCAGTTCAAGCAGCTTTTCGACGGCTTCTGATTCCGGGATGTTCTTCTCTACACATTCCTTGGCTTTGTAGAGAGATATCTTGCCCCGGCCAGCGCCTACGTAGCCGTAATCGGCATCCGCCATCTCACCAGGACCATTCACGATACAGCCCATGATACCGATCTTCAGTCCTACGAGATCCTTTGTGGCAGCCTTGATCTTGGCAATGGTCTCCTGAAGGTTGTAGAGCGTACGTCCGCACCCCGGGCAAGAGATATACTCCGTCTTTGTGAACTTGATGCGAGCCGCCTGGAGGATATCATCAGCCAGACTAGCCAACCTAGCCGGACTAGCACAACTAGCCGGACTGGAAATAACAAGCTTCGTGGCCTTTCTGTCTATCAGCAGGGCACCTACAGCCATCGCGGCTTTAAGCTGCAGCGTTTCCCAATCTGGGGCATCAACACTCAACGTGATGGTATCATCCTTGATGCCAGCCTCAGCCTGTTCACGCAGGGCAGCGCATTCGGCAATGGAATCCACCAGCTTACGAGCTACGGGGATCTCACACTCCGGTTCCTCACTCAGCGACACACGTACTGTATCACCGATACCCTCTGTCAGCAGGGCACCGATACCCACGGCACTCTTGATACGACCATCCTCACCCTCACCTGCTTCGGTGACACCAAGGTGAAGCGGATAGTGCATATCCTCCTGATCCATCGTCTTGACAAGCAGACGTACAGTGGTAACCATCACCACAGTGTTGGATGCCTTAATAGAAATGACAACATCGTTGAAATGCTCACGCTTGAAGATACGCAAGAACTCCATACAGCTCTCTACGATACCCGCTGGCGTATCACCATAACGGGACATGATTCTGTCGGAGAGCGAACCATGATTGACACCAATGCGCACTGCCGTATGATGCTCCTTGCAGATATTCAGGAAAGGCACCAGCTGGCGCTCGATCTTCTTCAGTTCCTCGGCATATTCCTCATCGGTATATTCCAGGTGCTTGAATGTGCGTCCCGGATCAACATAGTTACCAGGATTGATACGTACCTTCTCACAATAAAGGGCAGCGACATCAGCCGTATGAGCCGTAAAATGGACATCAGCCACAAGAGGTGTCTGATAGCCGTCAGCTTTCAACTGAGCCGAGATGTTCTTCATGTTCTCAGCCTCACGAACGCCCTGGGTGGTGAATCTTACAAGTTCGCCACCAGCATCGATGATACGCTTGGCCTGAGCTACACAGCCTTCTGTGTTATTGGTATCTACCGTACCCATCGACTGGATACGAATAGGATTCTGTCCGCCGATGCCGATATTACCGACACGGGCTTCTGTGGATTGTCTTCTCTGATACATTTAATTGGTTTTAAAGTTATACTTAACCTCTGCAAGTTCCTGGTTTGCCTTCTCTATCTTCACACGAAGGTTACCCTTATAGACTGCCAGACGCTGAGCCAGATCGGCATCAGAAAGGGCCATCATCTGAACAGCAAGGATAGCTGCATTTTGGGCTCCATTGACACCTACCGTAGCCACAGGGATGCCAGGAGGCATCTGGATGATGGATAGCATGGCATCAAGACCATCAAGCATGCCCTTAATGGGGACACCGATAACAGGCAGTGTAGTAGAAGCTGCGATGACTCCTGGCAGAGCTGCAGCCATACCGGCACCTGCAATAATCACCTTGATACCACGATCTTTCGCCGTACGCGCAAACTCCTCTACAGCTTCAGGGGTACGATGGGCTGAAAGGGCATTTACCTCGAAAGGCACCTGCAAATCATCAAGCAGCTTGCAGGCTTTTTCCATAACAGGCAGATCACTGGTGCTGCCCATGATAATACTTACTAACGGTTTCATATGCTTATAAATAAATTAATCCTATTGTTGAACATACAACCCCCACAAAGAAACCTGTGACGACCTGAGCCAGCGTATGCTGTCGGAGAATCATACGACTGGTTCCAAGCAGGCCTGCCAGAATGAGTACGACACAGAGCCACCATATGGGATTGAAGCCAAAAAACTCACCAAACACGAAAAGTGCGCCTGCCACACCGCCGATAGCAGCAGTATGTGTGGAGATCTTCCACCACACATTGATCAGGGCACACACAATCTGAATAAACAGCGCCGCAGAGAGGATGGTACCCATAAAATGTGGGATATGAAGCAGATCCATCAGATAGACGCAGAAGAAATAGCAGAGGATAGAAATGACGTAAGGTACGATACGACGCTCCTTATGTCCCATGTCAATGAGATTCCATCCCTTATAGCGCCGATAGAGATGGATGAGAATCGTTGGCAGAAGGATAGTGAACACATAGACCAGCGTGAGCACCTGAAGCTTATAGGCCCAAGGCATCAGACCAAGATAGCTGAACATGAACAGTGCCATCAGTCCGACCAGCGGCAGATAGAAAGGTGTAAACACCAGACTCATGATTCTTGCTGCCAAAATGATATTTCTATCTCTATTCGATTGTGTCATCGTCGGAGTCGGGCTATGGGAATATTTAATTGTTCACGATATTTTGCCACTGTACGACGGGCTATCGGGAAACCGCGACGGGCCAGTTCTTCCTTCAGGGCATCATCGCTTAACGGATGGCGTTTGTCCTCACCATCGACGATGTCGCGAAGTGCCGCTTTGATCTGACGGGTGGACAGTTCTTCACCGCTCTCCGTCACATAGGCATCGCTAAAGAAATGACGTAAGGGGAAGGTTCCCCAGCGCGTCTGAGCATACTTTGAGTTGCTCACACGTGAGATAGTTGACTGATCCAGCCCAGTCTTCTCTGCCACATCTCGCAGAATCATAGGGCGCAAAGAAGCCTCATCACCATCGACAAAGAACTGGTGCTGCAACTGGATGATCGCCCGCATGGTAACAGTCAGCGTGTGACGGCGCACCTTAATGGCCTCAATGAAGCCCTGGGCTGCATCAACCTTCTTCTTGATATAGAGCAGTGCCTCTTTTGTCTGCCGGTTGAGATAATCTTTATTCTGCTGGTATTCCTTCATCGAATCAACAAACGACTGAGATACTTTCAACTCCGGCACCTCACCATTATTAAGGGTAAAGGTGACTGTACCGTCATCCAAGGTGTCAACAATAAAGTCGGGGGTTATCTGCTGCATATTCCTGCCCACCGTCTCACCCAAGGAGGCACCTGGACGAGGATTCAGCTTACGCAGTTCTCGGAAAAGAACTTCTGCCTGTGCATCATTCAACGACAGTGCGCTCTGGATCTTATCCCAATGCTTTTTAGTGAATTCTTCGAAATAACTGCTAACAACCTTGGCCATCAGTTCCTTCAGACGCGAAGGGTCTCTGCGGTCAATCTGCAACAACAGGCACTCCTGTAGCGAACGGGCACCAATACCTGCAGGATCGAATGTCTGCAACATCTGAAGAACCTGTACCAGCTCTTGTTCTGTGACATCAATGTTATGATACACAGCCAGCTCATCACAGATTGCACCAAGGTCCTTTCGCAACAAACCATCGTCTTCGAGTGAACCTATCAGATACTCCATCACATCACGCTGACTGTCGCTCATATCCAGTTCCCCCATCTGCTCCTTCAGCTGGTCATAAAACGAGACGCTCTCGCCATAGACCATCTCCTCACGTTCTTCTGAGACGGAATTACCGCCATGATAGACGGGTAGCTCATCATCGTCGAGACCCATATTACTAAGCGCATCGTCGAGAGCCGACTGCCGTTCCTCCTGTTCCTTGCGCGACTCAAAGTCGTCAGAATTACCAAACTCCTGACCATCAGCATCATCCTGATAGCCTAGCTCATCACCAACCTCATATGAAGAATCAGTCTCTAGTGCCGGATTATCGTTCATCTCAGTAGCGATGCGATCCAACAATTGTGTGATTGGCAACTCTACCAGAGATGCCTGCAATAACTGCTGATGCGAGAATGCCTGTCCCTGCTTCAGCTGCTGCAACTGTTCTTGTATCTGACTTTGCGACATTACTTAAAATACTCCTTCAACTGTACGGCATAAGATGCCAGCAACTGAGTGTCGGCATTACCATAGCGGCGCCATATCTCCTTACAAGGTTCCTGCAGACGCGCAGAGACGGCATCTTTTCGTTTCAGGTAAGGATCACAGCATTGAAAGACCTTTAGCACTTCTTCCACTTCTGCAGGCCGTATGCCAATGAGCTTTGCCAGCTCCTGGACCTCAGGGGTGGCAGCTACCATCGTAATAGGCGTAAGCCGGAAATAAAGATCGAGAATCAGCGTCAACATGACAGGTGTCAACACCTCGCCGTCGGCTACAGGCTTAAAGTCCTTCTCAAAACTCTCGTTCACCTCTACGCCACTATAGAACTCTTCAGCATTATTAAAACCATTCATCTCCCGCATCAGACGGGCAGCACGGGCCAGTTTCTTCGGATTCTGGCCATAGGTCTCCCACAGGCGCTCCACCCGAGGCGTCTCCAGGTTAGCCAACTGGCACATCTTGTTGAACAATACAGCAGGAGAGATATGAATTTCTATACTCAGATCGACCATCTGCCGACAATACATCGGCTTCAGACCCACAGGCTTTTTCAGATAAAGCTGCATCAGCAGAAGCCAGTAATCATCCTGCCATTTCGAGTTCTTTGCCATAATACCAAATATTTTTCTGCAAAAATACATCTTTTTTCCAATACTTTCACAGAAAAAGGCAAAAACTTGCAAGAAAAGTTTCCTTAAGGAAGATAGCAGACCTCAGATAGAGATAGAGACATCTGGATTCCATAACACAGTCTGTCCACTGTAGAGCGACTTCTGAACATCAATAAGCCGCTGGTTGGAAGAACCACGGAACAAGAGGTCCGGATCACGCAGTTTTTCGATATATGGTCCATCTACCAGCACATCAAGCAACTCCAACAGTTCACGCTGTGCCCGTGTAATCAGACTTTCAAAAGGGAAGCCCGTGTAACACCAAATATCTTTGTTCGTCTGCATGTGGATAGCACGTGCCAACTCTGCAAAGCCATCGCACTGATACATCGGATCGCCGCCAGAGAATGTGACATTGGCATAGGGATCCGCCACGATAATCTTCATGATCTCCTCTGTGCTCATCTCACGCCCGCCTTTGAAATCCCACGACTGGGGATTATGACAGCCCGGACACTTATGACGGCACCCGGCACAATAGATGGAGGTCCGGAACCCCGGACCATCCACCATTGTATCCTCTATGATATCGAGTACACGAATCATTCAAACATATTCTGCATGCCGTGATCGATGTGCGTCACTCGGTCGTTGAGTTCTGCCAGCTTGCCACTGTTCCATCGATCGGTGGTACCAACGAGATAGCCTGTGATACGCTGTAACTTATCAATATTCGTAGAGCCACACTTCGGACATTTCTCCAGATGATCGTCAGCATTCTCATAACCGCAGTCCATGCATCGATTACGGTTGTGGTTCACAGAGCCATAGCCCATATCGAGCTGGTCCATCATATCCACCACACTCATGATGACCTGTGGGTTATGGGTAGCATCACCATCAATCTCCACGTAGAAAATATGACCTCCACGCGTCATCTCATGATATGGTGCCTCCACCTCCGCCTTATGACGGGCAGAGCACTTGTAATAGACAGGCACATGGTTGGAGTTGGTATAATAGTCGCGGTCTGTGACACCAGGGATAACACCAAACTGATTACGGTCTTTCTTGGTGAACTTACCACTCAGGCCCTCTGCCGGCGTTGCCAACACAGAGTAGTTATGATGGTACTGTTCACAGAAGTCGTTGATGCGCTGACGCATATAGCTGACGATCTTCAGACCAAGTGCCTGACTCTCCTCACTCTCACCGTGATGCTTGCCAGTGAGGGCTACCAGACATTCTGCCAGACCGATGAAGCCGATACCCAATGTACCTTGGTTGATCACACTCTCGATGGTATCATTGGCACCCAGTTTGTCCGCACCGATCCAGAGACTCTTCATCAGCAGGGGGAACTGCTTGGCAAAAGCCGTCTTTTGGAATTGGAAACGGTCATCGAGCTGTTTCGCTGTCAGCTCAAGCATATGGTCAAGTTTTGCAAAGAACATATCAATACGCTTCTGCTGATCCTGCTCCTCGCGGCACTCCAGTGCCAACTTCACGATGTTAATGGTAGAGAACGACAGGTTACCACGACCGATACTGGTCTTCGG
>CADCFA010000004.1 GCA_902800595.1 uncultured Prevotellaceae bacterium
GGTTATTGGTTAACGTTTATTGTAATGGTCAGATTAGCAACTGTATCACCATGTTATAATGAAGAGGAGGTACTTTACCATAGTGTAGAGCGTCTCACAGCCCTTTTTGAACGTATGATCTCAGAGGGATTGATCAGTAGTGACTCCATGATGGTATTTGTCAACGATGGCAGTCGTGATCGCACCTGGGAGATCATCTGTGAGCTCCACGAGAAGAACAAGTTTGTGCGAGGCATCAACATGTCGCGCAATGTAGGCCATCAGAATGCCATTATGGCGGGTATGATGACGGCTCGTGAATGGGCGGATGCCGTCATCACCATCGATGCCGACCTGCAGGACGATATCGAGTGCATCCCAAAGATGGTGAAGGATTTTGAGGCTGGCAACGATATCGTCTATGGTGTGAAAGTGTCACGTGAGGCCGACCCCTATATGAAGAAGATGACGGCTCAGGCTTTCTACAAACTCCAGGACTCTATGGGCGTGGAGAGTATCTATAACCATGCCGATTTCCGTTTGATGAGCCGTCGTGCTCTCGATATGCTCTCGTCTTATAAGGAGCACAACCTTTATCTGCGTGGACTCATCCCGTTGATTGGTCTGAAGCATACCACGGTGGATGACGTGATCAGCGAGCGTTTTGCAGGTCAGTCGAAATATACACTTCATAAGATGCTGCGCTTGGCTCTTAATGGCATCACTGCCTTCTCCGTGCGCCCGCTCTTCCTCATCTATAACATCGGTATCTTCTTTTTGGTTGTCGCCTTTTTTATCGCCTGTTATGTGGGCTATTCCCTCGTGTCTGGTCATGTGGTACCAGGTTGGTCGTCACTCATCCTATCCATCTGGATTGTGGGTGGATTCATCCTCATCTCCCTCGGCATCGTGGGTACCTATATCGGACAGATCTATACAGAGGTGAAGCGCCGTCCGCTCTATCATATTCAGGAAATACTGATGGCAGTAGCTGCCATGATGGCTGTCACAGGTGTTCAGGCACAGATTCCGCGCTCTGATGCGTTCCGTGCAAAGTATGAGTTAAAGGAGGTGGTGGTGATGAGCCGTCACAACATCCGTTCGCCGCTCACCTCAGGTGGTGCAGCCTATATGCGCGTCACGCCCCACGAGTGGTTTAAGTGGACCTCACCTTCGAGTCAGCTGTCACTGCGTGGTGGTGTCAACGAGACGGCTATGGGTCAGTTCTTCCGCAAATGGGTGGTTGGCGAAGGCTTGTTGCCAGACAACTATCGTCCTGAGGGCGACGAGGTACTGTTCTATGCCAACTCACGTCAGCGCACCTTTGCCACAGCGAAGTATTTCTCAGCAGGTTTCCTGCCCTTTGCCAATGTAGAGATCACCCACAAGCTGGCAGAAGATAAGATGGATCCCGTATTCACGGCTCAGTTTACAAAGATGAACAATACCTACCGTCAGCAGGTGCTCAGCGAGATCATGGCTCTGAATGGTGGTCCGCAGGCATGGATGCAGAGTGTACAGCCCACGCTGACACTGATGGAGCAGGTGCTCGACATGGCGCATTCGCCGGCAGCACTTCAGGGCGACACCACGCATTTCCGCTACGACGATATCCAGTTTAAGCTTGAGAAGGGAAGTGAGCCGAAGATGACTGGTGGCTACACGCTGGCCAACAGTGTGGCTGATGCTCTGGTGCTACAGTGCTATGAGTCGGAGAGCATGACGGCTTTCGGACATGAGCTATCCACAGAGCAGTGGCGTGACATCTGTAAGGTGAAGGCGGTCTATGATGGCCTGTTGTTCACCACCCATGCCGCTGCCGTCAACCTGGCCTACCCGCTGGTAAGTCGCATCCGTGAGGAACTGAACCGCACCGATCGTAAGTTTATGTTCCTCTGCGGCCATGACAGCAATCTGGCCAGTATCAGTGCTGCCCTCCGATTCAATTTCCCAGAGACGAAGGATGCCTTTGAGAATCGTACGCCTATAGGTTCCAAACTCGTGTTCGAGAAATGGAGCGATGGCAGCGATACCTTTGTCGCCATCAATCTGGTCTATGCCTCTGTCGATCAGCTGCAGAACCGTACGTTGCTGTCAACCGATGTGCCGCCAATGGTACTTCCCGTCACCGTAGAGGGCCTTTCTGCCAATGAAGATGGTCTCTATCGCCTGACAGACCTTGACGCCCGCTTTGGCGAGACTATCGCCGAATATGATGCCATCGAGGATGACCCTACCGCCATCTCTTCAGCCACCCGTAGCGTCTCCGTCACCGATGGGCGGGCATACACACTGAATGGTGTCGTAGCCAACGACTCCACACGAGGACTTGTGATACAAAATGGTCAGAAGATCATTCGGAAATAACAAGAATCCCTGTCGAACTGGCGGCAGGGATTCTTGTTATTATTTGCAAACGCCAAGATGAATGGCAGCTGGAGGGAGGTTACTCCTGACACTGACTTGTGCCTTGCCTTTCTGAGGGTTGCTGCGCACCACAATCATGGCACGGCCTTTCCAAGTGGTGAAATGCTGCGAGGTGGAGGGTTCGCGGTCCTTGAGGTCGGCTGAGGCGGCAGCCATCAGACGGGCCTGTCCGTTGACACCTACCTCACAGGGGATGGCGGCATCGGGACATACGCGGCCATCCTTGTCAACCACCTCGACGGTGATGAATGCCAGTTGCTGGCCATCGGCTTTTAATACCTTTCTGTCGGCAGTCAGACGAAGGGCAGCAGGGGGGCCAGCGGTGCTCAGGGTCACTGTCTGATCGCCAGCCACAGCCCGCAGGGTACCTGCCTCATAAGGTACACTGAATACGGCCTTGAACTCTGTGGAACGGTCAACGGTCTTCGTGCCGATGAGCTGGTCGTTGAGGTACAGACTCACCTCGGGTGACTTGGTATAGACCTCCACGTCGATGGGTTTGCCTTCCCAACCGTTCCAGTTCCAACTCTCCCATGTGGGCCATACGCTCCATGAGGTCTCGAAGATCTTACCACGATAGCCGTCGGGCTCCTTCACAGCCATATAGAGACTCGGTTTGTCGCTCCACAGCATTTCCCGGTAGTGACTGATAGGCTTGCGCCAACCAGTGACATCCACATCGCCGCAGCAGGCACCATGCCAGTCGGGCTGACCGCCCTCGGCATAGCTCTCGCCTGGGCGTTCTCCTTCGTAGTAGTAGCGGCCTATGCCAGACTCTCCTAAGTAGTCGAGTCCCGTCCACACGATATCACCTACAATATAGGGATAGTCGTTCACGTAAGCCCAGTTCTTGAAAGCATCGCGAGGGAAACTCTCCGTCTGCCACATCACACGACGCGGGTCGCGCTGATGGTCGGAGGCGTGTTTGAAGATCATGTAGTTATAGCCTGCGATATCGAGCACCTCGAAATGAGGGTCGTAGATCTCCCAGTCGCTGTCCCAGGCACAGAGTGCTTCCGTGACAGGGCGTGTCTTGTCGCACTCCAAGATGGCAGCTTTCAGTTTTCGGGCTGTGGTGATGACTGCTATCTCCTTGCGCTCGATGATCTCGTTGCCGATACTCCAGCTGATGATGCTGGGGTGGTTGCGGTCACGTAATACCATGGCGTGGATATCCTCACGATAGCATGAGTCGATGAGGGTGGAGTAGTCGTATGGGTTCTTCTGTGTGCGCCAGCCGTCGAAGGCCTCGCCGATGACGAGCATACCTATGGAGTCGCAGGCATCGAGGAAGGCGCGGGTGGTGGGGTTATGTGACGTGCGGATAAGGTTGAAACCAGCTTCTTTCATCTGTCTGACCTTTCGGATCTCTGCATCGTCGAATGCCATAGCTCCTAAGACACCATCATCGTGATGCACGCAGGCACCACTAATCAGCACCTTCTGTCCGTTGAGCATGAAGCCTTTTTCGGCATCGAACGAGAACGAGCGGATACCAAACTTCGTGGAGCGTTTAGTATTGATGTTTGAGAGTTTTACGTTGGCAGAATAGAGATAGGGATCATCAGGCGACCAGAGGTGGGGGTGCTGGATGGTGTAGTTAAAGTTGACTGTTTTGGTCTCGCCTGCCTTCAGTGTGATTGTCTGTTGCTGGTCTTCAACATCGACTGTGGCTTGCTGTTCTGTGGCAGCCTCGTTCTGCACAGTTACTGCCACCTGTACAGTTGCTTGGTCGGCAGACACATCGGGTGTTGTTACAAACACCCCATTCTCAGCAATATGTAAGGCGGGCATCGTCTGTAGCCACACATGGCGATAGATGCCTGAGCCAGAGTACCAGCGGCAGTTGGGCTGCTGGGAGTTGTCAACCTTTACAGTGACCTCGTTGAGACGTTTATCTTTAAATAAATAAGGTGTGATATCAATGGTAAACGGTGTGTAGCCGTAAGCATGCTGTCCGGCTTTCTGTCCGTTGACGAAGACCTCGGCTCTTTGATAGACACCCTCGAAGTGGAGCTTCACCAGTTCCCCCTTGGGTGTGGCAAACTTCTTGCGATACTCACCTTTGCCGCCCTGGAACCAGCCTCCGCCAGTGCCAGTGGCGCCTGTCGCAGGGTCAGGTGCATCATAGATGTCCCAATCGTGGGGGAGATCTACAGTGATGGTTTTCCCGTTGCGGGTAAACTGCCAGTTGCTATCAAAGAGCGACTGTGACTGTGCTGCTGCGGACATCCCGAGAGTCAGGACTGCAGCGATTGTTGCCATGCGGCAGATGGTTATTTTCTTCATCGTGTCGTATTTTTAGTTGAAGGTAAAATTATCAAAGTCGGCATAGCCACCTGCTTTCTTGGTGGCATAGCAGAAGAGGGTAAACTTCGATCCCATGAAGAAGCGGCGCCAGTCGAAGCTGAGCTTGTAGTCTGAGCCGATCTTGGTCCACTGCTCCCCGTCGAGACTATAATAGAAGGTGGCGAGGTCGGTGCCGCCATATTGATTCCCACCAACGGGACGGAAGTCGGCATCGATGCGCAGCCAGATCTTGTTCTGCTTCAGCTCAACCGTTTCTATCACCTTTTCCTCAACGTTAGTGACAGCCTTCTCGCGCTCTGTCAGCTCTACTTTCTGTTCTGACATCTCCAATACCAGGCGTTTGCCTTTCTTCTTTATGGTGAGCAGGCCGGAGTCGCTGTTAAAGGCGGCAAAGCCTGCACAGTCGCCATCTTTCAGATGCGACAGGTCGATGCTGACACTTGCGCTACTGGTGGGTCCCATCATGCGCTGGGTGAGGGAGTTGGGTGCCAGATAGATGTTGGGTACCACTCGTGAGGTCTTCAGGCGTAGAAATCCTGGGCGCTCCGTGAGGCTCCAGGCATTGTCGATGGGGTTGTGGTTCCACTGCCAGTGAAGACCGAGCTTGCTGTCCTCAAAGTCATCGCTGTTCACGATAGAGGTCTTGGGCTCACCGCTTTTCAGGGCACGTACCATATCGGGCACCTTACCGTTCTCGTCGCCGAGCATCGGCCAACCGTTGATCCAACGGCAGGGCATCAGGGTGAGCACACGTCCCACACCACCACGATCCTGGAAGATGATGCCATACCAGTCGCCGTCTTTAGTATCGACAATAGTACCCTGGGCTTCGTAAGAGAAACCACCGAACTCACTCTCGAGGATCACCTGCTTCTCCCAAGGTCCGTGAATATCATCGGCACGATAGCACACCTCACGACGATGACGACCTGGGGCATAGACGTGTGAGATCATCAGCAGGTAGTATTTGCCATTGTGCTTGATGACACGTGAACCTTCCAACAGTCCTTTCTCGTCCTCCTCACGCTGGAAGATCTGCTGATGAGTGCCTTCGATGACATCGGAGAGGTCGGACTTCAGTTCCATCATCTCACCAGTACCGTAGATCACATACACACGGTTATCGTCGTCGAAGAACAAAGAGCAGTCGTGGAAGTGACGCATCCGAGAGAGCACCTTCCAGGGGCCTTCTGCCTTGTCGGCTGTAAAGATATAGGTGTCACCCATGACTCCTGGTTCATTAGGTGCCAGCAAGGCGTAGAACTTGCCGTTATGATACTTCAATGAGGTGGCCCACTGGCCGCGTCCATAGACGGTTCCCTCCTGCATATCATACTTAGGCGAGTCGGTCAGCTTGTCGAAGATGTAGCCTACGGTCTCCCAGTTCTTCAGGTCTTTCGACTTCATGATGGGTGCGCCAGGCATCAGGTGCATGGTGGTGGATACCAGATAGAAGGTGTCATCTACGCGGATCACGTCAGGATCGGGCACGTCTGCCCATAACATCGGGTTCTGTACTTTCTCCATCTGGAGTGTCTCGTAATCGTCGGCTGAGGTAGTCGCTGGTGCCAGTAGGGCACTACACAACAGGATAGTTGATAGTTTCATAAAGGTGATTTAGTATAGTAATAACAAGCCCGCAATACCTGCATAGCAGATCATGCGGATAGGGTTTATCTTCAGATAGCCAGTGCCGAAGGCTGTTGCAGCGAACAAGGCACAGCTGATAAAGAACTGCCAGGGGTTCTCCTTCGGGGTGGAGAAGTTCTCTGCGTTGCAGAGCAACAGGGTGGCAGCAGCCAGGAGACCAACCACGGCAGGGCGCAAGCCAGTAAACACCGACTGCACCAGATGGGTGTTCATATACTTCATGAACATCTTACTGATCAGGATCATCAGAATGAGCGAAGGTAATACCAGTGCGAAGGTGGCTGTGGCGGAACCCAGTACTGCCATCGCATGACTATAGCCTGCATTCTGGATGGCGGTAAAGCCGCAATAGGTAGCAGAGTTGATGCCGATAGGACCAGGTGTCATCTGGGAGATAGCCACGATATCGGTGAATTCTGCTGTTGAGAGCCAGTGGTGACTCTCTACCGTCTCATGCTGAATCAGTGACAACATGCCATAGCCGCCACCGAATCCGAAGAGTCCGATCTTAAAGAATGTGATAAATAAGCTAAGGAATATCATCTCTGTGCCTCCGTATCTTTGTGTATGAATTTCCCATAACAATAACCTGCCACTCCTGCAATGATGATAATATAGATGGGTGAGATTCCGAGTGCCCAGATGGCAAGTGCACAGGCAACAGGAATCCAGATAGTGAACTTGTTGAGTTGTGCCCGCTGTCCCAGTCGGAAGGTAGGCACGGCAATCAGCGCCACCACAGCCGGACGGATACCTCGGAAAATGGCAGCTACGATCTGATTGTCCTCAAACTGCTTGAAGAAGATGGCAATGGCAAGGATAATCAAAAACGAGGGTAGGGCAGTGCCTAGAGCGGTAGCAATGGCACCAAGTTCCTTCTTCAACTTATAACCTATGAAAATGGCGATATTGATGGCGAAGACACCAGGACAGCTCTGGGCGATGGCAATCAGGTCGAGCATCTCTTCCTTTTCCACCCAGCGGTGCTTGTTCACCACCTCTTCCTCAATCAAAGGTATCATGGCATACCCACCCCCGAGGGTGAATATGCCAATCTTAAAGAACGTCTTAAATGATTCCCAGTAAATGTTGCTCACTTTTACCTTTTTACCTTTTTACTTTTTTACCTTTTCCTCCACCCACTTACGTGCATTCACAAATGCCTCAATCCAAGGTGTCACCTCGTCGTTACGACGGTCAGCGGGATACCAGGCATTCTGCCAGGGGAATACGGCACGCTCCAGGTGAGGCATCATACAGAGATGACGACCATCCTCAGAGCAGATACCTGCCACATTATAGTCAGAGCCGTTAGGATTAGCGGGATAGCCAGCATAGTTGTACTTGGCGATGACATTGTAAGCGCTCTCTGCCTCGGGCAATGAGAACTTACCCTCGCCGTGGGCTACCCACAGACCGAGTTTGTTACCGCTCAGACTGCCGAACATCACGCTGTTGTTCTGGGGAATGCTCAGACTGATAAACTCACTCTCGAACTTGTGCGAGTCGTTGTGCAGCATCTTAGCGCCCTTAGCACCTGTCAAACCGAGTTCCACCATCAGCTGACAACCGTTACAGATACCCAGTGAGAGAGTGTCCTCGCGGGCATAGAACTTATCGAGTGCCTCCTTGGCCTTGGGGTTGAAGAGGAAGGCACCAGCCCAACCCTTAGCAGAACCCAGCACGTCGGAGTTAGAGAAACCACCACAGAACACAATCATGTTGATATCCTCGAGGGTCTCGCGACCAGAAATCAGATCGGTCATCATCACGTCCTTCACGTCGAAGCCAGCCAGATACAGACAGTAAGCCATCTCGCGCTCACCGTTGGTACCCTTCTCACGGATAATCGCTGCCTTGATGCCAGAGGGCTGACGGCGATCGGCAGAGATACCATACTGAGCAAGAGTGCCCTTGAAATCCTTATTAAACTTCATCTCGATAGGCTGCTTCTTATAGTTTTCGAAACGCTCAGCAGCCTTGCCGTTGAAGCTCTGCTTGCGGTCGAGCAGGTAAGAGGTCTTATACCATACGTCACGCAGGGCGTCGATGTCGAAGCTAGCCTGACTAGTCTCACTTGCCTGACTAGAATTACTAGGATAAACCACCACAATGCTGCGGCTGTCTTCTACTGGATAGCCGATCTTGGCAAAGCCAATTCCCTGCTCCTCCATGAAGTCTTTGAACTCCTGCTTGTGCTCATCGCTTACCTCGATCACCACACCTGGGTTCTCTGCGAAGAGAGCCTTCACGATGTCGCCATCCTTACAGATGTCGTGCAGGTTGATGTGCATACCACCCTTGGTATTGGCGAAGCACATCTCCAACAGAGTGGTAATCAGACCACCGGCAGAGATATCGTGACCAGCCATAATCCAGCCCTTCTCAATCATCTGCTGAACAGCCATAAAGGCATCGGCGAAGTACTCAGCGTTCTTCACTGTAGGCACATCGTCGCCCACCTTACCCAAACTCTGGGCGAAAGCAGAACCACCCAGATGCTGCTCGTCGAAAGAGAAGTCGATATGATAGAGTGATGCGTTCTTATCGTTTACCAAGACGGGGCTTACCACCTTCTTGATATCAGAAACCTCACCACCTGCTGATACGATCACCGTTCCTGGAGAGATAATCTTCTCGCCATTCGGATACTGCTGACTCAAAGACAGCGAGTCCTTACCAGTAGGAACATTGATATGCAGGTCGCAGCAGAAATCGCTCAGAGCCTTCACACCAGCATACAGACGGGCATCCTCACCCTCCTGAGAGCGACAAGGCCACATCCAGTTGGCAGAGAGACTCAGTGAATCCATGCCCTCTGCCAGAGGTGCCCAGACAATATTGGTCAGTGCCTCAGCTACAGACAGCACGGAACCAGCGGCAGGATTAGCCAGACCAGCCTGAGGCGCATGACCTAAGGCTGTGGCGATACCCTTCACACCACGATAGTCGAGGGCTACGACACCACAGTCGCTCAGAGGCAACTGGATCTCACCCTGACACTGCTGACGGCCAGTCCTTACAAGCCACAGCCTCCAGCTGGAGCACTCTTTCTAGGTATTCTAGTAGGGCTAGGTTGTCTAGTTTTTCTAGATTATACTCTACGTTAGCGTAGTGGCGCTCTACGGTATTGTCGCGCATGATGGTCTTCGGCGAGTGGCCGAACATCTGAGCCACATCGAGGTCGAAAGGCTTCACGCCGTCGCCCTGCTTGAACGAGAAGTGGGCATCACCAGTGGTCTCTCCAACCACATACAGTGGGGCACGCTCGCGCTCAGCAATCTTACGTACATGTTCGATATGCTTCTCGTCGATGAGCAAGCCCATACGCTCCTGACTCTCGTTGGCAATGATTTCCTTAGAACTCAGTGTCTTGTCGCCGATAGGCAACTTGGTCATATCAATCTCACCACCGCACTCCTCAACGAGTTCAGAGAGACAGTTCAGGTGTCCGGCAGAACCGTGGTCGTGGATAGAAACAACGGGGTTCACATCCTCTTCGCAGAGGGCACGCACCAGGTTGTAGGCACGCTTCTGCATCTCTGGGTTGGCACGCTGAACGGCGCGGTAGTTATCACCACCGACAACAACGACCTTGTTGCCCTTCTGGGGCTCCTTCTTCAGGCAGTCGCGCTTGGTGCCATAACCTACACCACCAGCCAGCATAATCACCTTGTCGTAAGCGTATTTCTCCTTGCCCTCCTGATGCTCGAAGGTCAGCACAGAACCGCAGATCAGCGGCTGACCGAACTTGTTGCCGAAGTCAGAGGCACCGTTTGAGGCCTTGGTCAGGATCTGCTGAGGTGTCTGGTACAACCACTGACGAACGGGCAGGATGTCCTCCCAATCTCTTTTGGCAGTAGCCAATTTTTCACTATTCACTATTCCCTCTTCACTTAATCTGGGATAGGCAGTCATATAAACAGCCGTACCAGCGATCGGCCATGAACCGACACCACCACCCATACGGTCGCGGATCTCACCACCCGTACCAGTAGCGGCACCGTTGAAGGGCTCCACCGTTGTGGGGAAGTTATGCGTCTCAGCCTTCAGCGAGATCACACTCTCGATATCCTTCACCTGGAAGTAGTCGCTCGTGCTCTGATCCTTCGGGGCAAACTGCTCCACAACAGGACCCTGTGCGAAAGCAACATTATCTTTATAGGCAGAGAGAATCTTGTTGGGATTCTCCTGGGTGGTCTTCTTGATCATCGCAAAGAGTGAACTCTCCATCTCCTTGCCGTCGATGATAAAGGTACCACCGAAGATTTTATGACGACAGTGCTCAGAGTTGATCTGGGCGAAACCGAAGATCTCAGAGTCCGTCAGCGGACGACCATTCTGTTTCTCCAGTCCGTGCAGGTAGTCGATCTCCTCAGGACTGAGGGCGAGACCTTCCTGCTCGTTGTACTCTTCCAGATTATCCACATACTTGATGGGCTCCGGCTTGATGTTGATCGTAAAAATGTCCTGGTTCAAACCGTTGTACATGCGCTGCAGCATCTCGTCGTGCTCAGCATCCTTGCTACTGGCAGGGAAATATTCCTCGATGCGGCTGATGCCCTGAAGGCCCATGTTCTGGGTGATCTCTACGGCGTTGGTTGACCAAGGGGTCACCATCTCACGGCGCGGACCAACAAAGTAGCCCTCCAACTGCTCGGCATCCAACAGCTTTGCATCGCCGTAAAGCCAGTTTAATTCGTTGATTTCCTGTTCATTAAGTGCGTGATTGACCTCAGTTGCAATCACAGTCTTTTGTGGGGTCTGAAAGAAGCGTATCATACCTTATTAATTTTTAAATTTCTAATTTGCGTGCAAAGATAGTGCAAATTGAGCGAAAAACCAAATAAATTTGGATATTTCCGATGCAGTCTATCAGATGTTCATAAAAAACTCTAAAAATAGAACCGTCTTCTTTGTAGAATGAATAGTTTTCACTATCTTTACACCCAAATAATAAATCTGAAAGATATGCAAGACGTGAATCGCCTAAAAATTGTGCTCGTAGAGCAGAAGAAAACCAGCAAATGGCTATCAGACTCTTCCCAACCAGATATTGAGACTTTAGCAAGAATCTCAAAACTATTGAATGTTGGCGTGGAGGAGTTGTTCAATAAGAAATTTATGGAATCTGTTAGGAATAGTTAGATTATATGGGATGGAGATTTCGAAAACGCATAAAGATATTTCCTGGCTTTTATGTTAATATTAGTAAAAGTGGTTTAGGTATAAATATTGGCCCTAAGGGTGCAAATGTATCAATAGGTCCTAATGGGACATATGTTAATACAGGCATCCCAGGAACAGGATTGTATAGAAGAGATAAAGTCGATAGCTCTATACATAGTTCAATAGGAATACAACAAGAATCGCAAAATAATGGAGGACAAGAAATTACTTCAAATGTCGGCAAAGAAGAACAACAGTATGGAGGTCCTGTAGTCTCTCAGCAGAATACACACCATATACCTGTTAATCAAGAAGATAATCATAGTGATATTAGCTATGGTGATATCTCAATGCCATACGATCCCAAAAAGGATTTGGAAGACTATAATTATCCTACTATTGATTTACTAAAGAAGTATGATTTTGACGGTACACCATACGACAATACGGAAGAGCAACAAACCAATAAAAATCGTATTGTAGAAACTTTGCGAAACTTTGGCATAGAAATTTCGTCTATTAGAGCTACCGTTGGACCCAGAATCACGCTATATGAAATAACGCTTGCTCTAGGTGTGAATGCCTCTAAGTTGAGAGGATTAGAAGATGATATTGCTTTAGCATTGAGTTCTCATAATGTTCAGATTCTTATTCCAATTCCAGGCAAAGGAACTATCGGAATAGAAGTGCCTAATATACGCCCTTCTATTGTTTCTTTGGAAAGTATTCTAAACACAAAACTATTCCAAGAAACAACGATGGAACTTCCTTGTGCGATAGGCAAGACCATTGCCAATGAAGTTTTTATGTTCGACCTAACCAAAGCACCTCACGTCCTTATTGCAGGCTCAACAGGTCAGGGCAAATCAATAGCACTAAATGCAATGATTATGTCCTTGCTCTATAAGAAACATCCAGCAGAATTAAACCTTGTACTCATGGATCCTTATGGAGTTGAGTTTGGGATGTATGCTCAGATTGCCAAACAATTCCTTGCTTCATTGCCTAACGAACCTGTTATAGTATCAAATAGTGCTCAGGCAGTTAGTACGCTGAACAGTTTATGCAAGGAGATGGAAGCTCGTTACGATTTGCTGAAAATGGCATGTGTTAGGAATGTCCAAGAATATAACAACAAATTTGTAAATCGTCAGTTAAATCCCGAAATTGGGCATAGATTCATACCTTATATCGTTGTTGCTATTGATGAATATGGTGACTTTATTGAAGAAAGGGGACAAGATTTCGAGACCCCAATAGTCCAATTGGCACAATATGCTCGTGCAGTTGGTATTCACATGATCATTTCTACGAAACGACCTACCAACGATATTATCACAGGAGCAATCAAGGCTAATTTCCCAACACGTATCGCTTTTAGACTACCAGAGCGTATAGATTCTCAGGTCATTCTTGATAGTGATGGAGCAGAAGAATTGTTAGGAAATGGTGATATGTTGTTTAGAGCAGGTAAAAGCATTGATTGTATAAGAGTCCAATGTGCTTTTGTGGATACAACAGAAGTGGAACGTATCAATGAGTTTATTTCCCGTCAAGAAGGTTATATCAGTTCTTATGAATTGCCTAATCCATATTATGATGAAGAAGATTATTATGTGAATGATGTTGATATGACCCATTTAGACCCATTGTTTGAAGATGCAGCACGTCTAATTGTCCAAAGCCAAGAAGGCTCAACAAGTTTAATCCAAAGAAAGTTTGCAATTGGCTATAATCGGGCAGGCAGACTAATGGACCAGTTGGAAAAGGCAGGAATAGTCGGTGAAGCTCAAGGTAGCAAGCCTCGTGATGTGTTAATTATGGACGATACGAGTCTTGAAAATCTACTATCACAGTGGGAATAAGTATGTGTATTTTATCGAATAACGAAAATATCATTATGAAAAAAGCAATATTATCTATTACAATAGTAGCTGTTTGTTTTTCATGTAATAACAGAGGAACAACTAAAGCAAGTGAAAGCGATCAAACTATAGAAGATTCTGTCAAGCAGTTAAGCCTTATTAGACGACAAGATTCCATTAATAGAGAGCGTATCTTTGAGGAAAAAGGTGATACTATATTTGCAAATGTCTTATATGGTATGAATAGAATTGAGGCAGAAAAAAGCATTAAATCATTTGAAAAGGAACTTAAACATTATGATGCCCAAATTGACGGATTTGATTTTGGCACTATTCACTTTATGGATATTAGATTGTACGATTATGAGAAATTTAAACCGAGTTTTCCAGACCCATACGAAAACTCCTATTTGTGGAAAGGAAAGCTTTGTAGCGTTGAATGGCATTCGTATAGATTATATGCTGGTAAATTGAATGAGATAGAGGTTGTCTTAAATAAGTTTATAAAGTTTTTTGAGAACAGATATAAAAAGCCTAATCTAAAAGAGGTGCAATCCTCTAAATGGTTTGTTTACAATGGAAGTAATTTTCTCTTTTTCGATGCTGTAGTTGCTAAATGGGAAACCAATAGACGTTTGATAGAGATTAGTATAGAATGGAATAAATGGCCAAAGACAGCTGCAGAATATGACAAAGAGGTCGGTTATGAATATAACATAAACGTGAGATTTTCTAATAAAGTAATGATGTCAGAAATAGTAGAGTATAGGGACAGTGTGAATGATGTTAAACTTAAAGAAGAAAAAGAAAGACAACGAAAAGATAGTTTGAAGAGTGTCAAATTCTTATAGAAATAGTTAAGATATGGCTGAAGTCAAAACCATGTCTTCAAAAAGGAGTATTCGTGAGGCATTAGGACAAATATTAGAATATGCTCATTACCCCAATGTTCAATTGGCAGAAAAACTATTTATAATTAGTCCTGAGAAGCCAGACGAAAAAGATAAAGCATATATGAAACTTCTTCGGGACAAATACAATCTACCTATTTGGTTTCGTTGGTATTCATTCTCAGAGAACAAACTGTATGAAGGTGTATAATAATCAATAGAAAATGGCATGAAACAATCGCTGAAAGAGCTTATAAATGGATTAGAAGAACCTAAGGGCAGTGGACTGAGGTTTAGGAATGACACCAATCAGTTCATTGAAGAAGCCAAAAGGGGAAACAATTGGTCAAAGTGGCAGGAGAATGTCTTTGAGCAATTCTTCGAGAAAAATCTTAATTGTGTAGCAAAATTGGGAAATGGCCAGATGACTACTGCAGAAAAGACATCCATTAAAGAACATTGGATGGAATTAGCTCCGCATTTGAAAGCGATTGCTGAAAGTCAGAATATTCCGTTGTGGAACGAATACAATGAAATAAGGAACATTATTAGGAAATATACCAAAAGAAATCTGAATGTTGCAACCAATAGATTATTGGCAGGGCTGCAACCCCAGATACTTTGTACAGAATGTGATATTACACGTATCAATAAACTTGTTGACTATTTGCGGAGAAATACCGATGAACCATTGTCGGGATATGACCCAATGAATTGGGAGAAGGCAAGCTATTATCTCTACACCCTTTTCAAAAGGATATCCGATGAAAAGGATTATTGGAAACTTAGCTATATTCCATACAAATTATTAGATAGATGCGAAGAGCGATTTGGAGCCCTACCACAAAAATGGCTTGTTTTTGCTAATAGGAGCATGTGGCACCATGCAGAGGCCTTACATGAAATAGGTTTTATAAGTTGGACTATGCATAGAACAAACTTTTCTATTGGTGATGAAGTATATTTGTTTATGTCAGATGAGCGTCGTATTAGATTCCTCACAAAAGTGGTGGAGGATAATTGTGTAAGAGGAGATGAAAAATATAGGGTGGATAGGAAGAAAACAAATCATCTTACTTACAAACTGAAATACATAGCAGAATCTCTCAATGATGGTTTGAAAGAAGATAACTTGAAACTTCATGGATTTAATGGAGGACGAAGTATTCAGACTCCTATGCATAACAATCCTGAACTATTTGAATACATCTCACCTTTTTTCCAAAATCAAAGTATTCCTGACTATGACGAGATTCCCAATCCTGAAACGGTTTTTGAAGGAGCGAAAAAGGAAATTATAGTCAATCGCTATGAGCGTAATCGAGAAGCTAGAGAAAAGTGTATAGCCGCTCATGGATGCAAATGTGCTGTTTGTGGTATGAACTTTGAAGAAGTGTATGGACCAATAGGTCGTGGTTATATTCATGTTCATCATAAAATACCCCTTTCATCAATTGGCAAGGAATACGAATTGGATCCGATAAAGGATCTTGTACCTGTTTGTCCTAATTGTCATGCAATGTTACATAGGAAAGATCCTCCATACGATGTGAATGACCTAAAAGAATTAGGCAAATTCTAATCATACTTTGATATTTATTTGTAATTTTGCAAACGATATAAATATGGACGAAAAAATAATAAAAGAAGCATTGCTGAAAGGTGAACGTGTGACACTGGAATGCAAGAGAGCAAAGGCTGAGGTGCCAAAGTCAGTTTGGGCGACTTATTCGGCTTTCGCTAATACCATTGGCGGACTGATTCTGCTTGGTGTGGATGAAGACTTGCAGGAGAAGGACGTTAGTAAGCGATTCCAGATAATTGGTGTGGACGAACCAAGTAAGATTATTACAGACTTCTGGAATACCCTCAACAGCGACAAGGTGAATGAGAACATTCTTCTTGACAGCGATGTGGAGGTAGTGAATATGGATGGGGTACAGATTGTCTGCATCCATGTTCCTCAGGCTGACTGGAGGGCAAAGCCGATTTTTCTGAATGGCAATGTGTATAAAGGTACGTATAGGCGTAACAACGAAGGGGACTATCACTGTACTGAGGCTCAGGTGAAAGCTATGATACGTGACTCTAATGCAGATGGAAACGATAGCATTCTGATAGAGTACTATGGTATGGATGATATTGATCCAGATTCTCTACGCCAGTATCGCACAGAGTTCAGGCAGGAGAACAGTACCCATGTCTGGAATCAGGTTGACGATAAGACTTTCCTCAGAAATCTTGGTGGTTATACCGAGGATAGGCAAACTGGCAAGGAAGGTTTGACATTGGCAGGCTTGATGATGTTCGGTAAGGGGCTTGCCATCAGAGACAGGTTTTCGAACTTCCGTATGGACTATCTGGATATGAGTCATCTGGTGGGTGACGAGCGTTATCATGATCGCCTGACATACGATGGACTTTGGGAAAACAACCTCTATCAGTTTTTCCGTATTGTGTCACCAAAGGTTCAGTTCGACTTGCCGAGACCGTTCAAATTGGAGAAGGGAGGGAAAAGGAACGATGACACACCACAGCATGAGGCAGTGCGTGAAGCCTTTACCAATGCCATTATCCACTGCGACCTGATGGCAGATGCTGGTATTCTAAGGATAGAGAAGCATGATGACCGCCTTTGTTTCCGTAATCCAGGCTTGTTGAAGTTGCCTGTAGAAGCCATCTATCGAGGTGGTAACTCAAAGGCTCGTAATCCAAAGATTCAGAATATGCTTCGTATGATTGGCTTTGGTGAGAATGTCGGCTCTGGATTCCCCAAGATTATTGCAGCATGGAAAGAAACGAATTGGGGTGAGCCGCAACTGTTGAATAAACTGGATGTTGATGAGGTGGAACTGGTGCTGCCTGTGCCTAATACAAATTCGTCTGCTAAAAACGCAACTGTAAATGCAACTGTAAATGCAACTGTAAAACTCAATAAGACCCAGAAGAAGATTCTGTATCTTCTCCACGATAACAAAAATGCCACTTATGATGAGATCGCCAAACAATTGGATATTGAGAGGACTACAGTCTGGAGAAATATAGACGCAATGAAGAAAAAGGCAGTTCTTCGACGTATGGGTGGTGATAAGAGTGGATATTGGGAGGTGCTATTAGATATTAAGAATGTTGATTAGTATGTGTCGGCTTGCAAAGAGCATGGATTGAAAGCACCTGATGATTTATTGTTTTTCAGTCATGTATTTCCAGTAGCGGCGGGGCATGTCGTTGAGCTGTTTGCGGGGATTCATGCGCTCCTTGATGCAGATGGCCTTGAAATAGGTGCGCCAAAGGTTCTGCAACAGCTGGTCGTCGTGGCTAAGCACCTCCTCATTCAGTTTGCCGTTGTCCAGACTGAAGGGTACAGCCGACTCGTCTTTGAAGGTGATGCGGATCACGGTCTTGCCGTCATAGTTGAAACCATAATGCCGCTTGGTATCGTAGATGAGCCAAGGCTGATCGTTGAACCTGTCCTGAAAATGATCGATGATGATAGGTAGCACATTGTGATCGGGACTGACCACTGCGAGGTAAGTGCCGTCTTTCGCCTTCTGAAAGCGGATAAACTGCTTCATGCGCAGTTGCTCGTGAAGCACCTTTCGGGCGATGTTCGTCACTGCCAGCACGTCAGAATCGGCAAAGTTCTTAGAGATGTCTCCTTGTCTGAATACCTTGCAGACATATCGGAACAATGGCGTGTTCAGCTCCTTCAGCTCTGACAGCCAACTCACGGATATCAGTTTCATCGCCTCTCGTGTCAGTTTCTTCTCCAGTCCTGTCCACACCCTTCGCGCCTTCTCCTCGTCTGTCGTCACCTGATAGGTGCGTTCGCAGAAAAGGGGCAGGGCGTCGCCCTCAGTCAGCAGCTCCTCTGGTTGCTCTTTCAGACTGAATGCGTCGAACACAGCCGTCAGCAGCCCGTCCATCGTGCCGTCAAATAGATAGATCGTCATCTTTTATTTCTCTTTCAGTCTGCAAAGATACTTATTTTATACCGATTCTGCAAATTCTCACCATATTTAGTGTTTAGTCCGTCGAGACGGACTGTGAGTCCGCTCGCCTCGGACTGCCAGTCCGAAGCTGTCGGACTGATAGTTATCATTAATCGTACTGGGCGCAAACTCTTGATGAGGCAAATGCGAGCTCTTGATGAAGCGCGAAAATTTGATGATTTCGAAAAAGTCCCTCCCTCCCTCCCGTGCTGTATGCCCAGTGTTTAAAGGGGTTTTAAGCAAAAAAGGGAGTAAGGGAGGGTGAAAAAAGTCGAGGGTGAGTTGTTGTTCTGCGGCGGCGCGTTTCTATTGGGCCTTCTGTAAAGTTACGAATTAATGAGTGAAATACAAAAAGAAAGTTGTATATTTGCACCCGAAACGTAAATCTATAAGGAAAATGAAGAAAATACTGTGGACATTGGCTATCATTGTGACGGTTTTTGTGATTGCAACGATTGGCGGCAGTTTTTATATGCTTGACTTCTCATTGGCTCCCGATTCTAACCGGATGGATACCGACTCGTGTTATCGACAGCAGTTTGAGAAATATCCAGAGAGTAAAGAGTGGGTTGATAGTCTGCGAAGCATCGGTGCTTTGCGTGACACGTTTATGACGATGCCGACAGGTGAGCGTCATCATGCTTTCTTTGTGGACAGAGGTAGTACTCGTACAGCCCTCGTGATTCACGGTTGGCGCGATTGTGCCATCAAGTTCTTTTGGCTGGCACGTATCTATGAGCATGAGTTGGGATACAATGTGGTGATGCCTGACTTGCATGCTTGTGGTGAAAGCGAGGGCGAAGCCATCCAGATGGGATGGAAGGACCGGCTTGATGTACTTCATTGGATGAAGACCTTCCAGGCCGACACGATGGTGGTACATGGCGTCTCAATGGGTGCTGCCACTACCATGATGTTGTCTGGAGAAACGATGCCTGAAGGTATCAAGGATGTACGTTTTGTAGAGGATTGTGGTTACACCAGCGTATGGGATGAGTTTGCCAACCAGCTGAATGAGCAGTTCGGCTTGCCTCCCTTCCCGTTGATGTATTCCACGAGTCTGCTCTGTCAGTTACGTTATGGCTGGAACTTTAGCGAGGCGTCGGCCTTAGAGCAGGTTAAGAAATGTCCATATCCGATGCTCTTTATTCATGGTAGTACCGATACGTTTGTACCTACTGAGATGGTATATCCCCTTTACGAAGCAAAAACCGGCACCAAAACGCTTTGGGTAGCCGATGGTGCCGAGCATGCTTTGTCATATCGAGAGCATAAGGCCGAATACATCTCAAGAGTACGGGCCTTCTGCCTGGATCAGTAAGGCGCAAAGGTACCACTTACCCTTTTTCTTGGCTTTAACGGGTATTACCTGTTATTCTTCCTTAAAATCGAGAGTGAGTTGTTGTTCTGCGGCGGCGCGTTTCTGTTGGGCCTTGCTGATGAGAAGGGGGCGGAGGCGTTCTGGGTGGAGTTCGTTGATGCCGATGATGGGGGTGGAGTAGGTGGAGGACAGTTCGTTGCAAGTGATGAAATACTTTGCCTTCTTCATCACTACCCCCATCTTCTTCAAATCGTAGCTGGTCAGGCGATTAAAGCGGCGTGAGTTGACGATGAGCCAGGCTGACTTCGTGCCAAGTCCTGGCACTCGTAGCAGCTGTTCGTAATCAGCGGTGTTGATATCCACAGGGAAGGCCTCTGGATGACGGAGCGCCCAGGCGAGCTTGGGATCGACCTCCAAGTCGAGGTTAGCATGCAAGTCATCGACAATCTCTTCCACCTTGAAGTGATAGAAGCGTAATAGCCAGTCGGCCTGGTAGAGTCGGTTCTCACGTACCAAGGGCGGTTGTTTGAGAATCGGCAATCGTGGATCGTAGGTGTTCACACTGACGTAGCCTGAATAATAGACACGCCGCATCGTGGGCTGTCCGTAGAGCATGGATGACATCGAGAGGATGTCCTTGTCGGTCTCTTTCGTGGCCCCTACAATCATTTGCGTCGATTGCCCTGCTGGTACGAAACGGGGAACGTGACGGTATTTCTTCCTGTCTTCCTTATTCTCCAACACCCCTTGCTGGATCATCTTCATCGGTGTGAACACGCTCTTGTGGTTCTTCTCTGGTGCCAACAGCTTCAGCGACTCTTCCTTGGGTATCTCGATGTTCACACTCATGCGGTCGGCATAACGCCCTGCCTCGTTGAGCAGTTCCTGCGAACAGCCAGGAATGCTTTTCAGATGGATATAGCCGTTGAAGCGATGAACCAGTCGCAGATCGCGGGCAATGGCTGTGAGACGCTCCATCGTATAGTCTGGGTTACGCACCACACCACTGCTGAGAAACAGTCCCTCGATATAGTTGCGCCGATAGAACTCCATCGTGATCTCCTCGAGTTCGCTGACAGAGAGCGTGGCGCGTTTGATATCATTAGAACGACGATTGATGCAGTAGGCACAGTCGTACATGCAGTAGTTGGTCAGCATCACCTTTAGCAGAGAGATACAGCGCCCATCGTCGGCAAACGAGTGGCAGATGCCCACGCCACCGACGGTAGAGCCTACCATACCCTGCTTGCCTTTGCGCACAGTGCCGCTCGACGAGCATGACACATCATACTTCGCCGACTCCGCCAGAATGCGCAGCTTTTCCATCGTCTTTTCCGTTAGCATGGTTGCAAAGATACATAAAGTTACGTGCAAAAACAAAAGAAATCATTCTTTTTTGTTGAGTTTTCGAAAATTAATCTTATCTTTGCCGCATAATATTGCTGTAACACTGAACTTTAGACCTAGAAGATGAATCATCCCAAAGTAAAACGATCCTTTGCTGCGAGGTTGACAATGTGGATTACGATCACATTGCTGATAGTCATGTTCGTGATTACGTGTGTCATATCAATCCTGGTGAAGAGAGGTATGACCGTGGAGGCTGAGAAACGTTATCAAGAAGCGGTGGAACGGACGAATGAGAGTATCGGCCGCCTGCTTTCGAACGTGGAGGTTGGTGTTATTAATAATGTGCATGACATCGAAGAAACCCTGCATGAGCCCGAGGGACTGAAGATCGTTCAGAAGGAGCTTCTGGAACGAAATCCAGACATCTATGGCTGTGGCGTAGCTTTTATAGCAGATTATTACGCTCATGAAGGCCGTTTGTATGAACCCTATATGAAACGGGGTGAAAATGGCCAGATGGTGTTCAAGGAGATTGGTGATGATAGTCATAATTACCTGAATGAGGATTGGTTTGCCCAACCTTTAGAGACGGGAAAGCCCTATTGGTCACAACCTTATTATGATGATGCAGGCGCTGAGGCTGTGGTTTGTTCTTATTTGTATCCTATCAAGAACAGTGAAGGTAAAAAGGTAGGTGTCATTGGCGTTGACCTACGACTGGATGTCCTCTCAGATATGCTGGAAAAACTGGATGATGAGATGGACGATCGTCATTTGTTATGGAATGGGTATCAGGATATACCTGATAAGTATAGAACTTACAGTTTTATTATCGGGCGCGATGGTACGTATATCACCCACCGTGATTCAAATCGGATTTTGAAGAGCAATTTCTATGAGGATGCCTTGAAGACCTTGGACAAGGGGGATGACGATATTGTAACCAATCAGAAACAGGGTAAGAGCGGTCACAAACAGATGGTATTTGAAGGTGTAGAGTGTGTGGCATATTATGCCCCTCTAAGGTCAACGGGATGGTCTATGGTAATCATGGTGCCCTCAAAATCGCTTTACGGACCAGGTAATTTGTTAGTAGCGGTTTTGGCAATGCTGACGCTCTTAACGTTGGTGGGAATCTACCTGTTGTACCATCGTGGCATCGCTCAGATGACGCAACCGTTGTCGCATTTCGCCTTCTCTGCAACGGAGATTGCCAAGGGGAACTTCAATGTACCTCTACCTGCTATCAAGACGGAGGACGAGATAGGCATGTTGCACGACTCCTTTGAGCATATGCAGCAGTCGTTGAGACAGTATGTGGAAGACTTGAAGGTGACCACAGCCTCGAAGGCAGCCATTGAGCACGAACTGCAACTGGCCAGTGGCATCCAGATGTCGATGCTACCAAAGAACTTCCCGCCTTTCCCTGAGCGACAGGATATTGATGTGTATGGATTGCTGATACCGGCAAAGGCTGTCGGTGGCGATCTGTTTGATTTCTATATCCGCGATGAGAAGTTGTTTTTCTGTGTTGGCGATGTGTCGGGTAAGGGCGTGCCTGCCGCACTGGTGATGACGGTGACTAAGCACCTGTTTCGAGCTGTGTCGTCGGAGGTGACGATGCCAGGACAAATTATCACAAAAATGAATACCTTCATGAGCGAAAGCAACGATAATGCAATGTTTGTTACGGTGTTCATCGGTGTGCTTGACCTTCCAACAGGTGTGCTGTATTATTGCAATGCGGGTCACGAGTCGCCCATCCTGATCCATCAGGAGTTGAAGAGGTTGACAGTAAAACCGAATTTCCCCGTGGGACTGATGCCCGAGCTGGTCTATGAGGAAGAGAAAGTCGAGATAGCGCCGCAGACTACCTTATTCCTCTATACCGATGGACTGACGGAGGCTGAGAACAGCCAACAGGAACAGTTTGGAAAACTGGGGATGGAGGCTACCCTGCAACAGGCTTTCACTGGTGGTTTGTCGGATCCGCAATCCTTGGTCAACAGTCTGCGTGAAGCGGTGAAGACGTTTATGGGTGATGCTGACCAGAAAGACGACCTGACACTGCTCGCTATCAGTTACAAGAATCATAATAATAACTAATAATGTAAAGTATATGGAAACGATTATTGAAGAGAAAGACAAGGTGGCTATTGTCACATTGAAAGGAAGATTTGAGACAAGTGAGTATGCAGAGGCACAAGAGAAAATCTCAACGCTCTATGAGAAGGATCTGAAACGCGTGATTCTTGAATATAAGGATTTGGAGTACATTGCTTCGAGCGGCCTGCGTATGATGTATCTGCTGATTAAGAACATGAAACCAAAAAAGACCGAAGTGGTTGTCAGAAATGCCAGCGAAATGCTGAAGGAGCTGTTCGACTCTACAGGCTTCTCCCCCCTGTTTACATTTGAGTGATACGACTCTTTTTCCATTGATGGCGGCTGTCTGTCATATATCCAACTCTCTGTCGCAATAAGTCTGATAAAAAAACAGGCAAAAAAGAGTTGAGAGACAAAAATAAGTGTAATTTTGTACCTCAAATAAATAGAACGAAAAGATGAAATACGAAGATTTTGTAAATGCTTCAGAGTTTACCTACAAGCTCTATTTGCGGGATAATCTGGCTGACGCTTCAGCCAAGGTGCCAGAACTGACGTTGGTGCAGTTAACGGAAACAGACCTCGAATTTGAAGGTAAAAAATACAAGGTTGCCGTCAAAAATGTAAAGTTTGAGCGTAAGGTCTATCAGCCTGGTGAGATCAAAGCAGATATTATGATCACACTGATGGGAGATACCAGTGAGGATGCCATGGTGATTCCGCCAGATAAGCTTCAGACTTTGTTGCTTCACCGCAGGGTGAAACTGACTATCCTGCCCAAGGATGCCAAGGAAGAGACCGTTGTGGCTAGTAATTATTATGTCCATGAGATCAGTCCCCGTGTAGTGAGGGACTCGGCTTCGACCCAGATGTTTGTCACGCTCTCCATCTACAGTATGGATAAGCTGATGACTATTAATAAATACAGCAAAGCCTATGTTGTGAAGAAGCTAGGCTCTGAGATCCTGTGTGCGGAGAGTAAACAGTTTGGCTATAACAAGGTTCCTCTTGTGCCTATTGCCTTCGACAACATGCAACATCTGAAATATCAGCAGTCGGAACTGATTGAAGATGAGACGGTGAATATTCCTTCGGAGTTCATCCAACCTTATCTCGTACAGTATAACGAGACGTTCTACGACTTTATGGCTCGCACTGCCAACCGTTGCGGTGAGTTCCTGCTCTTTGAGGATGGTAAACTCACGCTCGGTCTGCCAAAAGCCGACAGCGAGACGACCAACATCAAGAACTACGAATCTATCACTTACCAGAACTTTGTGTCCTCACCTCTGAACATCGAAGCCTTCACACGTGACAGTATGGGTAAGGAAGAGGGTGACCTGAACAAAAGTAATGTGGATCCAGGCAGTAACGGATTCCCCGAGGGTACTTTCGATACCAAGCTATCCTACAATTCAGAGTTGTCACACGAAGAATATATCTTCCCTCTGGTCAAGGATAAGTTTGCAGACTTTGCCTCTACGTTTGGCATGGGTAGCGGAGAAGAGGCTATGCAGAAGATTCTGTTGGATGTGTTCTCAGCAGTGGTGGGTAATACTGAAGATGGCTGGGCCAGTGTGCCCGCCATGATCAAGGACCTGGCCCTCGGTTATAGCAAGGAACTGCTAGATGCCCAATTGGAGTGCGACAAGAACAATACGGAAGGTAACACCAAGTGGATCGATGCCTATAAAAATAATGTAGAGCAGTCTAACGGTACGAAGACCGTGCCTTATGCCACACTGTCGAACAAAGGTTGGCTTACCTTGAGTTACTACTCTCAAACCCGTAAATTGCAGGAGGAGCAACAGCAGAAGATGGTGTGTGTTGACATGGGAACGAACTGTCTGCCTGTGAAACTGGGTGAGATCGTGACCATCGATAAACTGCCAGGTTTCTATGTGATAACAGAGATCAGACAGGTCAACAATATGAAGAAGAATGGCATCCAGGATGTGTTGGATCAGACACAGCAGATTTGTGCCATCCCTGTTGTGATGCAGAATAATACCATCTCTTCTATTGTCCCACCGGTAATCGCAGGATCCGTCATCAGGAAGTCAGGTCCGCAGGCAGCATTTGTTGTTGATAATTCTGACCCGAAGAGTCAGGGGCGTGTGCGTATCGCCTTCCCTTGGCAGGCTGTAGGCACAGAAGTCCTGAAAAATGAGTCTGCAAATGCAAAGGAACTTCAGGAAGAGAAACAGCAGAAGGTTCAGGATGCCCAAAATACGCTGTCTGATCTGAAGGATGAGCTCACCACCAAGCAGAAATCTGACAATGAGCTTGATGAACTCTACAGCCAATTGCTGAGTGAGCCGGATAAAGCTAAGCAGGAAGCCCTGGTGAACGACAAGAAGAGCAGTGTACAAGATGAAGTGAGTGATAACGAAACTCGTTTGGCTACTATCGAGTTTGATCTGGATAAGAATGACTCCGGTTCTGTAGCAGGACAGATTGAGGAACTGAACCAGAAGCTTGCTAAAACGACGGATCCTTTGGCCAAGGCTCAGCTGGAGGCAGAGCTGAGAACGCTTACTGCTCAGCAAGAGTCGCTGAAAGCCGAGAAGGCAGCCTTGGAGAAACAGAATAAGGTGTTGAAGGAGGTCGAATCCGAATTGGATAACCTTGACACCAGTGTATCACCTGTTGAGGCGATGCAGCAGAACAAGGAAGCCAGAATGGTGGATATCACAGAGGTCAACAAGAATATTGTTAGTGCTGAGACAGACTTAAAAAAGGCGAAGCTTGAACTGAAGGATGCCGATGCAACAGCAGAGAAGGTTGCCAAGAAATGGGGAGATCAGCTGAAGGCGGTGGCTTCTCCTTGGGTGCGCGTTGCTATGCCGATGGCTACTGAGGATGGCGCTGGCATGTTGTTCAGACCCCGTGAAGGCGACGAGGTGCTTGTGAACTTCGATAATGATAATATCGAACGTCCCTATGTGGCTGGCAGTCTCTATTCAAAGGAACATACTGCCCCGGATAATGATATGATTATCAAGTCACCCAATGGTCAGAAACTGGCGTTCAGCTATGAGGAAGGCGGCAAGGATTTTGTTCAGGGTCTCAGTCCGTTGTTCAGTACGGTGTGCGGCTATCTGCCAGATAGCATTGAAGGTTTAGATGATAATGCCAAGAAACTTGCAGGCGAGATCGTCATGAGCGATGAGTTTGGCATGTTCAAGGTGGCCATGTCATCCCACAAACGTGCCGTATCCATCAGCTCACCCTTTGGTAAGGTGGATGTGAATGCCTTTACAGGTATCAGCATCTCAGCTCCGAACGGTGACGTGAAGATTGAAGGTAAGAACGTGACCATTGCCGCTGGCAATAACCTCAAGCTGCTTTCCGGTACGAATGTCCAGGACGATGATTTCTCTTGGGGCGACTTCTTCAAGGGTGCCGTTGGCGATGCCGTTGATACCTTTGCCCCTGGATTGATAGGCATGAAGCTCGTGGATGTGAAATTGATCCGTTGTGTCACCGATGTGTTCCTCCGTCCGATCGAGGGTACACTGTGCATAAAGTCGAAGAATTATCTGATGCTGGAGGCAGGAAAGGGCAAGGCCAATGTGAATGTGGAGCGTTACAGTGATGCTTGGCAAAAACAGAAGAAAATGGAGTCTGATGTTGACAAACAGATGTTCTTCGCCAAGACCGTTGCCTACGTGAACCGCATCAACCAGAAGGTCAATCTCTTCTGTAATGATTATGCGAAACTGAAGAAGGATGCCCTTGCCAAGCAGGCAGCCTATGAAGCTGATCTGGCCTATATCTGGAAGGAAGGTGCCAGCAAGCCGGAGTTTATGAAAGCCGCCTTCAAACTGGGTGATGGTGAGTTTAAGAAGAACGATAATAGCTTTAGCGGTGGAACCATTGACATGTCTGTGGTGAAAGTGGAGAATCTGAAAGAGTTTAGTGACTTGAATCCCCTGCCGCTGCCGAATAAAGCTTCCGCCAAGACCCTGCCAGAGATCAAACGGTTCATCATGCCATCGGCAGAAGCCTATGCAGAGGCAGCCTATCTGTTGCAGAAGAAGACACGTGAGTTCAAACTATGCTTCAGCGATGATACAATCAAAGCCGTGAACCTGGCGACGTTGGGCAGTATGTCGGATGCCGACAACAAGTGGATCGACGACATGTTCAAGGAGGTGATGTTCAAAGATAACAACAGCCTACAGCAGAAATCGCTCAGTGCATGGGAAGACCGCTTCGGTGGCGCCACAGAGAATCCGAAGACCCCGTTCCTTGGAGAAGGATTTGCCAACGATAAGGACGATACATTCGGTAACCCGCAGTATCTGTCACGTAAGATGATCGCTCATCTGCTGCTGAAGCTCTATAAACATGAGAAGAATATCATTGTACCACAGATGCCTGCCCCTGCTCCCGTGTATGGTAAACTCTTTACGCTCGGTTATAAGGAAGAGGCGGAAATCACCGAGGAGCTGCTGACGAAGAGATGGGATGATGTGGTGTCTCTTGGTTCGAAGAAGGAAGGAAAGCTCTCTACCATTCTGAAGGGACTGGCTGAGTTGATTGACCTGAAGAGTTTCTGGAAGCCTGTGATCGATCCCGATGCACCCAAGCTCGGATGGGATCGTCAGGTATGGAATGACGAGAGCGGAAGAATTATCTTCTCTGATGCCCAGAATGCTACCTATGGTTTCAAGGGTGAGAAGATTGAGAAGTGGAGTCAGGCTGGTCTCAGTAATGTGGAAAAACTGAAGGAGGCCCTTACCGATATTTAATTTTAATCAGTTCAGAATTATGGCAGATTCAATATTCAAGACGTGGAAGGACGCTATCGACGCAAAGAACGATGCCGACTTTAAAAACGGTGTCCTCCAGAACATACGTGCGCTGAAAGAAGAAGTGTATAACCTGAAGGTTGACGCTTTCAATAAGTCACAAGGTACAGTGATCCGCGATGACCGTCGTATCGTGCTCTCAGCACCTGAGATCGTCATCGGTGATGTGAACCTCGGTGGACAGTTGAACCCCGCGTCGCAATCCACAATCATTATTCGTGGTAACAGCGTGGCGGTGCAGGGTGTAGGCGATAGCGGTGAGGTAAAGGTGCAGGCACCTGCCATTCAGCAGATTGCAGAGGATGCTGGTATCGATGGTAATGAACATATCATCGGCAACTTCTCGAAGGTCGTGACACAAGCCAAGGATATCACCATAGAGAGTCAAACTGTAAATAAGGGGCAGGCCTTCCCTAACGTTAATGCCATCACGACTGGCGGTATCCGTTTCAACACCGATACTGGTGTGGAGATGCAAGCCACCAAGAGTCTGCAGCAGCAGATGAATAGAATAGACCAGAAGGTTGCAGAGCTGGAGGCTGCAAAGACCAGTTTTGAGAATGAGGTGAAGACCAAGGGTGACGAGTATAACGCCAAGCGTGTAGAGGTGGATGACCTGATCAAGAAACGTCAGCAGCTGAAGACGGGCGAGCTGGATATCCGTTCTGACTATCGTGATCTTGACGAGTTGAATATCCGTATCAACGAGTTGTCGGATGGTCTGTCAAAATCCATCTACGAGTATGCCGACGCCCTCTCGAATCTCGGTGAGACGCTCCGTCTCCTGGCCTTCTTCAAGCGTCAGAAGGGGGATCTGGATGGCGTGAATGCGGAGGACTTCAAGAAAGCTGTCAACAACACCTATGTGTCTATCGTGGGTGAGCAGGTGAACGTGAAAACGATGGATGGTGATGGTAACTTCCTATCTAATGAGAATGCTGGCGTGAATGTGGTGGCCAACACCATGGCGGTGTCTGCAGAGACGAAGGAGGATAAGCTGCCTGACAACAATAAATTGAAGATCAACATGAAGAATGTTGAGATCATCACAGGTGCCACGAAGCAGATTACGCTCGGCCAAGATGCCGTCGTAGAGTCGGCACAGATGCCTGCCGAGGGTGAGGTACTCATCCGTTCGAATGCGATCACGATGGAGACTGTGAACTATGCAATCGACCAGAAGAAGAAAAAGGAGAGCGGACTCTCAACAAGTGGTAAGATTAAGTTCCGTTCACAGGATATCGAACTCAACACCGTCAACTCGTCGGAAGTGGAGGTTGACAAGAATGGGGTGATTACCAAGGCAAAGTACAAGCCTGTGGGTAATGTCTCCATTAATTCGAAGAACTTCCAGTTAAAAGCCTATGAGACCACTTTTGACGGTACGGAGGAGAAGATGACAGCCCTCGTACAGGGTAGCTTCTTCGGAGTAAACACCGAACTGGTAAATGTCTCCGCCATTGATCCGGAGGGCAAAGCCACGGGTATGATCTATGCCGATGCCAAGGATGTCTATCTGATCTCCGCCGATACGAACAAGGACAGCGGCAATGTAGATGCGATGGCAGAAGGCGGTAATCTGGTGATGCTGGGTGAGAATGTGAAGCTCGGTACCTTCAATCAGGAGAAGATGAAGAGCAAGACGGTTCAGATGGCTTCTGGAGAGGTACTGATTGCTGGTGAAAAACTAGTTGAAGCCCAACAGGGTGACAAAGCTGTTTTACAACTCACGGATGGTAATGCTGCTATTTCTGGTAGTAAGACTGGAATCTATGGTGATACCACAATCAACGCCAAGGCAGAGATCAAGGGCGATCTCTCCGCACCGAAGGCCGTTATCGGCAACCTTGAGGCTTCGTCTTCGTTCAAGTCGCCTAACATCAGCGACGGCATGGCTGCCGGTGGCGGTGGTGGCGGTGGCAGTCTGTCAGCCAAGAAGAAGGTTGAGAATGTCGAAGATAAACAGGCTCAGCCCCAAAACTAAGAGTGATCAGTTTTCAGAGTGTATCATATTTCAATTAAAACAGAAGTATCATGAATGTGTTTATAACATCACAAATAGAGAGCGTCGAGAAGAAAATGGCTGGCTATCATGCCCTATTGTCCTATCGTTACTCAAACCTCTGCATCAAGGCCGATCCAGCCTCTCTGCTTTCCGTCACATTGATCATGGGTTCCATGGAGAAGGATATAGAAGAGGTGGCAGAGGTGGCTAAGCCAGAAGATGAGTATCATCTGGCTGTAGTGCCTAAGATACAGGATTTCATCATGGACATTAACCAAGCGGTGCTCGATGCGCACCCAGAGTTCAAGGTAGAGATGAAATCTCTTGGTGACGGCAACGAGCGTAACCGCTTCCTGCTTTATGAGATGCCTGAGGTTGACAAGGAACGTCGTGACTTCCTGAATGAGACCGTTGACAGTCTTTACAGTGAGTGCAAGGCCCGTATCGAGGCAGTGACTAATGAACAGAAGATGACCTTTGCCGAGTTACTTGCCGGCAATCCAGAAGAACTGAAGGAGGCCAACGATACATTGAACAAGTCACACGATGACTATATGGGTAGAATCCTGACACTACTGAACACGAAACGGCAAGAGATAGGGAAGGGATACCAACGCTATCTGATCAATCATTCCGACGATGGTCAGGATGATTCAGGCTTCGACGTTACCAGCTCCATCAGACTCTCTGACGAATAAGTTAGTGGTTGCGGAAGTTCCACTTGGAATTGTCGCTCTTGAAGTCGTATTCTGCAAGGGTAGGTGTAGAATCGCCCGCACTGTAGAGGCAGAACTTTGTGTTGACACCTTCGATGCCTGGGATGGCTTTCGGCATGATGCGGAAAGTGCCATCGGTGAGTTGTTCGATGCGCCAGAGCTGTTCGTCAGTTCCAGTATAGGCAGGAACGGTTGTCACCTCCTTATTGGCTGTTGCAACTAAGGCTCGCTCAGTGCCTTCGATGGTAATCTTGAAATACGGATTGCTGAGATAACCACCAGCCTCGTTGACGGGGGTCAAGGTCCAACGTTGATGAGGACGGAACATATAGTCGCCGATACGTGCGGGGATGTCGCCCTTAGGCCATGTGCCAATCACTTCAGCTAATGTCTGGTTGGCGATGGGCTTGACAGGCTGCTGCATCTGCTCGCGGTTGAACCATCCCTGACGCTCTTGTTGGATACGGACGAAATCAACGGCGAGTTCAAGGGCGTAGCCACGACGCTCACTCTCAATTTCGAAAGTGCCCCCCTTGAACTGGTCCCCAGCATAGGGCCAACCGTTCTTCCAAAGCAGTGGACGGACGGCAAGCACACTGCGTCCACTCAGATCGAAGTCGGCCTCCCAGTGGAACGATGTTACCTCAACACCCTCGTCAATGATATAGCGTCCAAAATGGCCTGCTCCTGCCTTACGATTACCAGCTGCTACCACCATTTTGCCGCCACCGTGGAACATATCGCGACCTACATTGTCGAGATAAGGGCCTTCTACACTTTTGGAACGTCCCACAACTATATTATAGGTGGAGTTGACGCCATCGCAGCAGGTGCCGTGGGTGCCTAACAGATAATACCAGCCATCTCGATACATCAGATCTGAGGCCTCGCAGTCGATGGCAATATCCTTCTCCTTATTGCCTTTCACGCGCAATCCGGTTTTTGGATCGAGTTCGATGAGGCGGATGGTGCCGAAATAGGTACCATAGCTCACCCACAGACGACCTGTCGTGGGGTCGAGAAGCAGACCAGGGTCGATGGCATCCTGATCCTCCATACCGTCGGAATAGCATACCTCCACAGCCTCACTCCATTTGAAGTCGGGCGATTTGGGGTCGAGTGTCTTGTTCCACATCGTCAGGATACGACCTGCATGACCACCGCCAAGTCCACCACCTGTGGCACCATAGATACAGAGGTAACGATTACCGATTTTCAGTACATCAGGTGCAGCACCACCACCGGGACGGTCAGCCCCACTGTGCCAAGACCAGCCGTCGTCGCTGATAAGGCCGCCTCCGCCTGTGCCGAAGGTATAATACTTACCGTCGCACTCGGCCAGTGTCGAGGGGTCATGGATATAGGGCTCGCCAATCTGAGCCATGACTGGCGTCATGGCAATGTAAAAATTCAACAATGATATAATGAGAAATATACGTTTCATATAGCGTCGAATTTAATTGTTACATTTTTGAATTATTTAATTGTTACATTGTAGTTAGTGACAGGGTTACCTTTCTCGTCGAGGAAGCGGACGCAGAAGTCGCTCATGCCTGGACCATTGATGATGGCACCGCGCAGGATGTTGCGGCCTTTCTTCAGTGTCAGACGTGGTGACATACCATCATCCTTCACCATACGGCGGTCGCCAGAGAGCAAGAGTGCCTCCTCGCCATTGAGCCACCACATAGAGGCTGAGTTGGAACCAACTGCCAGACGGACGTTCTCGATATCCTTGTCGCAGTCGATGATGGTGACAGCCCAGAAGAGGACGCCATAGACCTGTTGTCCCCACTTCTCAGCAAAACGGAAGAGCTTTACGTTAAAGTTCTCGCTATCGAGGGCATGCCAGGTGAGCGTCTGGCTGACGGTCTTCACCTCGGGTTGTGCAGGTGCCTCAGCACCACGGCCAAAGCCTGCGGGAGCCTGTTCCTGCTTGAAGGTAGCTTTCACCTTCTGACCGTCCTTCGGTACAATGGTCTGCTGTCCTTTGAAATATTCGCGATTGAAGTGCTCGCGCAGATAGCTGTCAGTAAACACGGTATTGCCAGGATTGGGCTTGTCGATAGGCTCCAAAAGCAGCCAACGACGGATAAAACCCTCATCATCTGGCTTAGCAGACTGAGTCGTAGCCGGTGAGAAGTACTTAGGGCGATTCTTGAACTGAATCCAATCTACGCTGACACCAGCATCACCCTCGCTGGTGATCACCAGATCGGAAACCTCCTTCGGGGTAAATGCCAATGGTGCCGTCATCGTGAGCCACTGATTGCTATAGTCGCGACGGAACATGGCAGGCATACCTTCAGGCAGCTCAGGCTTCACCGTCATGTCAATCTTCGCCAGAATCTTGCCATCAACACTCTTCTCGCGGATATAGAAAGAGGTGTTTTCCGCAGCCTTAGCAGAAATGACCAGATAGCCATCCGTCAGGCAACTGAAATCAATGTCGTTATAACGTAGCCAGCTGCCTTTGACGGGAAGTGTGGCCTGGTAACTGCGAAAGGTGTTGATCGTGTCAATCAATTGGATAGTGACATCGCTGCTGGCATCACTGTAACGGTCGATCTCAATCTTTTCCGTAGCTTGATTGATACCTACGCCGCGCAGCGTCTTGCTGACCTCTTGAATCGTACCGTCGGCATTAAATGCGATTTTCTCAATACGAGCAGAGCGGCGCTTGTCGTCACGGGGGGAGAAGTCGTTCCAATGATAGAAGATATACCACTGGCCTTTATACTCCAGGATGCTATGGTGATTGGTCCAACAGCCATTCTCATGTTCTGCCATGATGATACCCTTGAAGTCCCAGGGGCCAAGCGGTGACTTCGACATCGCATAGGCTAAGGTTTCTGTAGGATTCTTGCCGTCACTGGTGTCGCCACGTACCCAAGGGAAGGTGAGGTAATACCAATCGCCACGCTTGAAGGCGAAAGGACCTTCCTTAAAGCCTTCAGGCAGACCTTCCATCACCTGACCACCCACTTTCATCGGTGGCATCTCAGGCATACCCTCACGTGCTGGGATTTTTATTTCCTGCAGTTCACCGTCAATCTCAAGCATGTTACTCTTCAGCTTGGCGCCTCGGATGCCCATACCGCTCCAATAGATATAAGCCTGGCCATCGTTATCGATGAGCACACAGGGATCAATACCTGAAACTCCTTTGATGGGCTCTGCTTCGCATGTGAACGGGCCTTCTGGCTTGTCTGCAGTTGCCACACCGATGCCAAAGCCACGTCCACCCTTTGGCGCATTGGGGAAATAGAAATAATACTTTCCATTCTTATAGACACAATCAGGTGCCCACATGGAATAGGCATCTGGACTTCCCCAAGGAACGGTCTCCTGGGAAATAATCATACCGTGGTCTGTCCAATCGGTGAGATTCTCTGATGAGAACACATGGTAGTCTGCCATACAGAACCAGTCTTGTCGTTGTCCAGTAGGGGGCACGATGTCGTGCGATGGATAGACATACACCTTATTATTAAATGCACGTGCAGTCGGATCAGCAGCGAACTGATCGCGGATGATAGGGTTTTGAGCTTGTGCCAATAATGGTACAGTCAGGAGACATACAAATAGTTGTTTTTTTATCATGAAGCTTAGTGGTTTTGGTTTCCGTGTGCAAATATAGAAAAAAAGTGGATAAAAATAGTGTAGATTCGACGAAATTTCGTAATTTTGCAAAAATTATGAAATCAGAACTTCGTAAATCAATCAGTTGGACAGCTGCGATGCCTGTAGTGGTAGGTGTGGCGGTATATGGATTCTGGTACTTTGGCAACCCCCAGGTGCTCATGAGTCACGAACAGTCGCAGCTATTTGTATGGGACATGGCATACCTGCATGACCGACTAGAGATGCCTGGTGGCTGGTGCGACTATCTGTGGAGTGGGGTGGTACAGTTTTTCTGCACACCGATGCTGGGTGCCCTGACGATGGCACTGCTATGCGTGTTGTTACAGTTGGTGTCGATGTGGCTGTTCCAACATCTTCTGAGAAAAAGATGGCGTGTTGTGTCTGCCTTACTATCACTGGTGCTGCCTGTGCTACTGTGTATGATGGTTAATAAACCCGTTGGAGGCACGATGGAGGAGGTGGAGTATGACTTTCTATTGCGTCAGGCTAAATGGAATGAAATTATTGATAAGAATCAGCAGAGCAAGACAATGAAACTATCCTGTCAGAATGCAGTGCGTATCGCCTTATGGAAAACAGGACGGCTGGAATTGTCAGATATGCGTAGTTGTCTGATGAATCCTAAGGAGGTACTGTCAAGTCGGGTTTCTGCTTATATGATGAGTGACATCTATCTATTGCTTGCCCAGGTGGGTATGTCGCAACGTGCTGCCTTTGAGGCGATGGAGTCGATAGAGGACTATGACAAGAGTGGGCGCTCTCTGCAACGACTCGTGGAGACCAGTCTGATTACAGGTCGTACGGAAGTTGCCTTAAAATATATCAGCCTATTGGAACGTACGCTCTTTTATCGTAGTTGGGCCAAGAAGATGCGCTTGTTGGCAGAGCATCCTGAGTTGATGGAAGGTACGGTCTATGATCAGTTGAAAAAGATGTATAATGAGAGTGAGAACCTGTTATTCTATTAATTGCACTAGACAATGAGAAAAAAAGTTGATAGTTTGATAATAACCCTCATGGGCGCGTTGCTGCTGCTGGCTTGTAGCCGACAACCAGAGCATGCGCAGCATGTGGATCAGCTGCCTGTTATCTATCCAGACTATGTGGATGTGACAATACCAGTTGGTATTGCACCCCTGAATTTCTCGATGGCTGATGACGCTGTAACAACGGTGGATGTATTGGTAACTGGTGCTAAAGGTGGAACGCTGCATGTGAATGGTGACTATGCAGACTTTGATATAGAGGAGTGGCACACACTGCTTATGCAGAATCGTGGGGCAAAGCTTACCTTTACTGTATGTGCTGAGAAAGAGGGACAGTGGACACAGTTCCGTGACTTCACAATTGCTGTCAGTGAACAGCCTCTCGAGGAGTGGGGGGTTACTTATCGGCGTATTGCTCCCAGTTTCGAAATCTACAGCAAGATGGGACTCTATCAGCGTGATTTGAGTAACTTCGATGAGGAGGCACTTATCTCTAATGTCCAGATGAGCGGTATGTGTGTTAACTGTCATACAGCTAACCAGACTAATCCTGACCAATATGTGTTCCATATCCGAGGCGAACATGGTGCTACAGCGATCCATCGTAATGGAAAGATAGAAATGATACAAGCTAAGAACGAACAGCTGGGGGGGGCAATGGTCTATCCAGGCTGGCATCCAGGAGGACGCTATTGTGCCTTTTCGACCAATAAGACTTCACAGATGTTCCATACTGCCAGCATACAACGTATTGATGTCTATGATGCTTCCTCGGATGTGTTTGTTTATGATACGCAGACACATACGATTCTGCAGGATACGCTGATTATGAAAAAATACTGGGCGGAAAACAGCCCCAATTTCTCTCCTGATGGCAAGTGGCTCTACTTTACCACAGCTCGTCGTCAGATTTATCCTACTGACTATGACAAGGAGAAATACAGTCTCTGCCGTGTGAGTTTTGATGCTGAGACGGGTCATATCGGTACAGAGGTAGATACGTTGGTGAATACGGCTAAGACAGGCAAAAGTGTATCGTGGCCTCGTGCTTCTTATGACGGACGCTTCCTGATGTATGCTGAGGCTGATTATGGTTATTTCACGGTATGGCATCCTGAGGCTGAACTCTGGTTGTACGACTTGAAGAATGGCACCACACGACGAATGGACGAGGTGAATAGTGACCGCTCAGAGAGTCTGCATGCTTGGAGTAAAAACAGCCATTGGTTCCTCTTTACAAGTCGTCGCGATGATGGTCTGTACACACGCCTTTATTTTGCTGGTATTGACACTACAGGTCGTGCCACAAAGCCCTTTATGTTGCCACAACGCAATCCAAAGGAATATTATCGCAGACTAATGTATTCATATAATACACCAGATTTCACAGAAAAGCCTGTAGATAAAAATATTCGCCCCTCTAAAAAGATGATTGAAGAAGGCGAACGTATTCAAAATAGCGTCAGGAATTGACGTTTCTGTGTTTGTCGAATTTGTGGAGGAAAAGGTTAAAGGCCTCCAGACCTGCCAGCACAAGTACAGTTGCTGCGATGGCTAATATATACATGCCGCCACCGCATGCAAGACCGATAGCTGCCACGACCCAGACGCCAGCGGCAGTGGTGAGACCGCGTATCACATTCTCACTCTTTTGGAAGATAATGGTACCAGCACCGATGAAACCGATGCCAGATACTACTTGGGCAGCTACACGTGATACGTCGAGGCGATGACCTGGCATAGAGACAACATCTTCAAAACCGTATGCTGACACAATCATGAACAAAGCCGAACCTAAGGCTACCAAGAAATGAGTGCGAAATCCAGCTTCTTTGGCACGATATTCGCGTTCCAGACCAATTATACCACCTAAAAAGGCTGCTATGAAAATGCGCAGTACAAATTCCCAAGTCATATCCATAATTAAAAGATTTTTCTATAACAACGATGACGGCGGTGCTGAATAGCTTCCAGATATTGCCACTGCGAAAGTACCCCTTCGTTTGTCTCCATCTGCGGTCCTGTCTCTGCCCATTCAAAGCCATAGCGCTGGAACCAGCGAATCAGGTCGTCGAAGATTAAAGCGTTGGCACCTTTTGAGCGATATTCGGGCAGCACGCCAATCAGCAACAGATCCACAATCGGTGTCTTGTGCCATTTCAGAATCTTCAGCACTTGCCACCAACCAAAGGGGAAAAGTCGTCCATCGCGTGTCTGTTGCAAAGCACGTGAGAAGGAGGGGAACGTGATACCGAAGCCTACCATCTGGTCGCCATCCATAACAGCAGTTACCAGATTCAGGTCGGCAATCTTGATATAATCGTTGACAAGTTTGTCAATTTGGCGCTCTGACAATTGACTGAAACCGTACAGATCCTTATAAGTGGCATTCAACAAGTCGAAGACTTTCTTGCCATACCCCTCTTTTATCAGCTCGTGACGCGTAAACTTATGTACCCGCAGACTATAACGTTTACGAACCAATTCGGTAATCTTAGAAAATTTCTCAGGCACTTTTTCTGGCACTTTGACCTTACATTCTACATAATCATTATCCTTCTTAAAGCCACTCATGCGCTCCATGTGCTGAGGATAATAAGGGTAATTATAGTTGACATACATTGTTGACAACTGATCGAAACCTTCAACGAGCATGCCTTCACGATCGGTATCGATAAAACCCAGTGGTCCTACAATCTCTGACATGCCTCGCTCACGTCCCCAATCCTCAACAGCTTTCAATAGTGCTGTAGAAACCTCGATGTCGTCAATGAAGTCGAACCACCCGAAACGCACCTGATGGCAGTTCCAGCGTTTGTTGGCACGGTGGTTGATGATGGCAGCGACACGCCCTACGACCTTTTCCTCTCGAAAGGCAAGAAAATAGGCCGATTCACAGCATTCGAAAGATGGGTTCTTGTCAGAACGCAATGTTGCCATCTCATCAGAATAGAGATAGGGCACTGCACATTCGCTTCCGCGGTACAGGTCATAGTAGAACTGTACGAATTGCTGTAGTTGTTTTTTGTCTTTTACAGGGCGTATCTCAACCATGATCATTAGAAGTTAACCACGAACGAACCGCCGAGCACGAAGTTGTTCATATTCTTCTTGATGCTCTGCGTTTCAGGATCCAAGGCTCTCGCATCTTCTTTGATGATCTCCTGATAAACCGATGGCATGGCATCCTTCACATAGCCATCGGGATCGTATGTCATCGTATAGGTCTTGCGGGCAAAGTCGTAGTCGAGGAACAACTTCCAGGCGAAGTTGCTCTTGTAGGCATAAGTCAGCGAGATGCCAGTACCAAACTTCATGGTGTTGTTACCACCGACGGTGAAGTAGTCCCAAGTGGTGCTGTATTCCTTATCTGACTGAACTGGATTACCTTTAGAATCTGTATCAATGCACTTACCAGAAGAAATGGCGTCCAAGTTCACCTCCTGCATGATGCTGCGACCAATGAGCAGTTTAGAGCCCAGGGCGAAACGCTTGGAAATCGGCAAGTTGAAATACGCGCCGAGGTCTGCGGTGAACTCTGTCAGATGGTCGCTCTCGATGACGAAATCCACATCATCGAACATTTTTTCCACCATTGACGAGAACGCCTTATCTCCCTCGCTATCCACTGCTTCATACGCATAGGCCAGATCCTGCCAGCCGTAATCGATAATTTTATCCCAACCTTTAATAGGAGAACTGTTGACACGCAAACGACCACCAATACCAAAGTACTTGTTGAAGAAGTAAGCACCTTCGGCAGCTACAGAGGTTGAAGTGCCGAACTTCAGGTTCATCATGTTCTTTTCACCATCTTCACTCTCATAGCCTTGGATGGCATCCATATCGAAGTCCATATTCCTTGCTCCGAAGCCCATGCCCATTGAGACACTGAAGAAACTGGGGTGGTCAACGATGTTATGGTCACCACTGATATCGCCACGCAGCAGCCCTTTGTTCTTGAACAGCAAATCACTGAAAGCGTATGCCAATTCGGCAGACATGATACCGATACCAGCACCTGAGAGCACGTCACTGATCCAGTGACGGTTGTTCAGCACGCGCATTACACCAGTAGCTGTAGCCGTACCGTAGCCGAGTACAGAGAACCAGGGCGAGCGGGTCAGACCATATTCCTTATGCAGGATGGTGGCACCAACGAAGGCTGTAGCCGTATGGCCAGAGGGCCAGGAGTTGGCAGATGTTCCATCTGGACGCATCTCTTTTGCAGTATATTTGATACCATTCACAAGGCCTGCCATGATTCCATACGACATGGCTGCACTAGCTAGCAAGCGAGGCCAGTCGCTACGACCCTCTACACCTGCCACTTTTAGACCAACTGTTGCTACCGGACCGAGGAACTGTAGATAATCATCAACACCAGATTTGAAGTTCGTAACCAATGAGTGCTTTGTCTGCTGTTTGAAACCGTTCTTCTCGCTCTTGACAATCCAACCTGCTACGAACAGAGGAATACCTACAAACGTCAGGTCGTCCATAAACTTATAGGGCTTCACATTAGGATTGGTCTTCTGCTTGAAGAAACTGAAGTCCATACCTTGTGACGAAGTTGTATTCATAGTGTAATCTGTAGAGACTCTTGATGATGTGAAAGGATTGGCAGGAAGTTCAACTAACTCGGGTTTCATTTCGGGTGTATCTAACTTCAGAGGTTCCATGTCACGATAATCATTGGCATTTACCTGTAAGGTCATAAAGGCTACGATAGCCAACATAATAAGTTTAAGTTTCATATAGCTAATAATTTTATTGTTTCAATTTGCTGCAAAGGTACAAATAAATCTGCTTTAATGACGTCGTCGTCTCTTAAATAATGTTAATCTAGAGCCTCAATGTACTCGTAAAGCTTCTTGTAAAAAGGATGGCGTGTCATTGTAGAGGCATCGCCAAGAATAATCAACTTCATTCGGGCACGGGTAATGGCCACATTCATACGGCGCAAGTCACTCAGGAAACCGATCTGTCCATCATCGTTGGCTCTTACTAATGAGATTAATATGATATCACGTTCCTGACCTTGAAAACCATCCACGGTATTCACACTGATCAGGTGACGGTATGGCTTGAAGAATTCCTTGTTCTTCATAAGTCTGCGCAAATATTGTACCTGAGCACGGTAGGGAGAGATAACGCCAACATCCAGACGCTCGTCGAGAATACGTGCCTTACCAATCTTCTCGAAATATTGCTCCAAGACTAGAAGTGTCAGTTCGGCTTCTGCCTTGTTGATGCGACCAAAGCTCTCGCCTACAAAGGTCTCTTTAAAGGAGAAGCCGCTGTCTTCTGGAAGCTCAAATTGTGAAGTGTCAATCCAAGTCATGGGTATATCAAGGTCGAGGATGCTCCGGAACTTAACTTCTGGTGCACTTTCCACCTGATTGCCATAGAACCAATCAGAAGAGAAACGCATGATTTCCTCGTTCATCCGGTATTGCATCTTCAGGAGGGTCACCACTTCGGGCTTATTTTCAACGATTCTTTCCATAAGTGTTTTCCCCAATCCTGCCTTCAGTGCAGTAAAGCTCTTTATCGTTGGTGGTAATTGGCAATGGTCGCCAGCCAAAATGACACGTGACACCCGGCGAATAGGAATCCAACACGCAGCCTCAAGGGCTTGAGCTGCTTCGTCGATAAACACAGTACCAAACTTTTGCCTTTCTAGCAAATGGCTGGCAGAGCCAACGAGCGTACAGGCAATCACACGGGCCTCACTGAAAAGTTGGGCGTTGATGCGCACCTCAAGTTCCGTAGCCCGCTCTTTCAGGTGTTCCAGTTTCTGGTGGTATTTGTCATCCCGATGTCTCCGTTGAGCGCGTAATTGGCGAATAGCCTTTCGGATAGCCCATAGTAGGTCATAGTCAGGATGTGATTCGAAGCGGCGCTCGTAAGTGAAAGAGAGCATCTTGTCGTTTACGCGGGTTGGGTTGCCAATACGTAACACGTTGATGCCGCGATCTACCAGTTTCTCTGAAATCCAATCTACTGCCATATTACTCTGTGCGCATACCAGTACCTGATTCTCCCGTCGTAAAGTCTCATAGATGGCTTCTACGAGGGTCGTCGTTTTACCCGTTCCTGGAGGACCATGTACAATGGCAACATCCTTTGCCCGTAACACCTTGTTCACCGCCTCTTCCTGAGTTCTATTCAGGTAAGAGAAATGGATGGGGGGAAAACTATAGGTCTCTGCCTGCTGTTGCGAATAAAACAGATCTCTAAGGTAGCCTAAACGTCCCTTAGCTTTCATCACGCGGTCGAGGGCGTTGAACATCGTTTTATAGCTGGTTTCATCGAAGAACAATTGTACACCTATGTTTTCGGCACTTTGCACATCAATGAGTTGTCCATTGTCTGGAACGGCGATGACCATCCTATCGCCATCGGCATAGCTCACAGTGGCAGTAAAGGGAAAGTAGTTAATGCTAGTAGTGATAGTCGGACTAGCTTGGCTAGAAAAGAAAACCACAGGCTTTCCGAACTCGAAGTTATGCTCGATTTCTTCGTCATCTTGGCGGAATACCTCTACTACTAGTTGGTTCAGTGAATTGTAATAGCTCTTTCCTATTTTAAGAGGATACCATGCATCCCCCCGCTTCACTTTCCGCTGCAGTCCCATTTCTTCGGTCTGCTTGCGGAAAGCTTCCTTCTCAGCCTGATACTCCATCTGGAGTAATAGCCGTTGCTGCTGTAATGCCAAAATAGGCGAAACATGCTGATTTTCCATAATTGGCTGCAAAGTTATACATATTTTTAGACATAAGTACACAAGAATAGATTTTTTATGTTTCTTTTGTTCTTATGTCGAAAAAAAAAATTAACTTTGCAGCCGAAATGAAACAAATACTGTTAATAAACGACGTTGTAGGTTACGGAAAGGTGGGAATGGGTGCTATGCTTCCAATTCTCTCTTACTTAGGAATACCTACCTACAGCATGCCTACTGCTCTTGTGTCGAATACGCTTGATTACGGGAAGTTCAACATTCAGGATACCTATGAGTATATGAAAGGTACATTACCTGTATGGAAAGAGCTAGGTTTCTCTTTTGATGCAATTTGTACAGGACTGATGTTTAGCGATGAGCAGGCCAAACTTGTGGCAGACTATTGTGAAGAACAGGGGAAAAATGGCACAACAATATTTGTTGACCCGATTCTTGGTGATGGTGGGCGACTTTATAATGGTGTGACCGAGCATCAGGTGGAATTGATGCGCAAAATGGTTTCTGTGGCTCATCTGACTTTCCCTAATTATACAGAGGCATGTTACCTGACTGGTACCCGTATCAAGATGGATGGTATCAGCTGGGAAGAAGCTGGCGATCTGCTTGACGATTTAAGAGAAATAGGCTGTAAGTCAGCACTGGTTACCAGTTGTAAGATCGACGGACATAATTCTGTGGCGGGCTATAATCATTTCGATGATAGTTACTTCCATTTAGACTATCATGAAATTCCCGGGCTCTTTCATGGTACTGGTGATATTTTCTCAGCTGTTCTTATCGGTCATCTGCTGAATGGGGAGCCACTAAAGAGTAGTACCCGTCAGGCTATGGATACTGTTTTCCGTATGATTGACCGTTATCGTAATACTGATGATAAAAATCGAGGCATCCCCGTAGAGAAATGCCTCGACTTGCTATCTTTAGAAGATAATCTTAGAGAGCGGTAAATCCAGATAAAGGATAATCATTTCTACAATCTCATCCTCTGAGTGGTTATCGGCATTGATGACAAGGTCGTAGTTGCGGGTGTCATAACGTGAAGAGTTTGTGTATTTCTTGACATAGTTCTCACGTGACTCGTCCACTTCCTTGATAATGGCCTCAGCTTTCTCTGCTGTAACATTCTGTTTTTGCATCACTCTTTCTATGCGTCGTTCCATGGATGCCTGAATCAAGATACTCAAATGGTTGGGGTGGTCACGGAAGATATAGAAGCCACTGCGACCAGCGATAACACAAGAACCATCGGCTGCGATACCCTTCAGAATCTCAGTTTCAGCCTGGAAGATATCGTCTGTAATCAGAAAATCAGGCATATTCGCATAGTCTGGGATAGCTTTGGGCGCCACATAGTTGGGCATCATCATCATGCTGCGCTTGAATTCAGACCACCAGTTGTGCTTTTGACCTTTTAATCGTTCAATCTCTTCTGTAGTGAGACCATACTTCTTTTTTAATTGTTGGATAAGTGCCTTGTCGTAGAAAGGCACTTCAAGTCTTTTGGCAAGTTTTTCACCGACGGTTCTTCCTCCAGAACCAAGCTCACGGTTAATGGTAATTACAAAAAGTTCGTCTTGTTTCATCTGCAAAATGGTTAGTTTTCTGCAAAGATAGGCATTATTTTTGAAAGTACAAACATTTTGAGGCTTAAATTTTGTGATATGGGGAAAAATTTGTAATTTTGCCCAATCATGACGTGTGTTCATCCTTTACATACAAACCTTCAGAAGCCCGAACATTTCACAGATCCGTTCTGTTACGAGCCCCATCCGCTGTGCCTGTTGGCAGCGGAAACAATGAAGCAGGAGATAGCTCGCATCAATCCCTCTGAAGGGAAAATGTTTGGTGTTTTAGTGGTGGGGGCGGCAGAAGGGTTGGGTTTTTTAGCTGCCTATTCTGGTCTGTTGGAAGGACGTAACGACTGGCCATATTTTGTACCGCCCGTTTTTGATGCTCAAGAGCCTAATGGCTATTTCAAGAAAAAGGAGCGCGAGATATCATGGATCTCTAGAGCGGCCAGTGATTCTATGAAATCCAAGGAGATGTCCCAAGAGCTCCAGACATGGCTCTTTCATCAATATCGGCTATTGAATGGGCTCGGGGAAGTGAAGGACTTGGTTGAGATCTGGCAGGACTATCATAACTCGCCCCGTATCCGTAGCAGATATCCATTGCCACCTGGGGGAACAGGTGACTGCTGTGCACCAAAGCTCCTACAATATGCTTTCTTACACCATCTACACCCCATATGTATGGCAGAGTTTTGGTGGGGTGAGTCACCTAAGAGTATGATTCGCCACCACGGACAGTTCTATCCAGCCTGTCGTGGGAAGTGTAAGCCCGTGTTGACATGGATGTTACAGGGGCTTGATGTCGATCCACATTTGACTTCAGAGCATATTGTTAATCAGAAACCTGCCATTATCTATGAAGACGATACGCTGCTTGTGCTTTTCAAGCCAACAGGTATGTTAAGTGTCCCTGGTAAGACCGACGAAGTCTCTTTGGCCTCATGGGCACAGGCGCGTTGGCCTGATGCGTTGTTAGTTCATCGCCTTGATATGCTGACGTCGGGTATTGTCCTTGTAGCCAAAAACATGGAAGCTTACCAGCATCTGCAAGCACAGTTTGCTAGTAGGACAGTCAAGAAGAAATACCTTGCCATTATAAAAGGTTCTCCTGCGAAGGAACATGGCATCATCGATTTGCCATTAAGCAGTGCCCCATTGAACCGTCCGCTTCAGATTGTAGATTATGAACAAGGTAAGCGAGCCATTACAGAATATCGGGTTTTGGCTGGCATAAAAAAAGAGCCGTCCACCCATTACACTTTGCTTGCGCTGTGGCCTCATACAGGTAGGACTCACCAGTTACGGATACATTGTGCCCATGCGGATGGTCTCGGTTGTCCAATTGTAGGTGATGAACTCTATGGTCAAAAAGCTGATCGGCTTTATTTGCAGGCGCAGGCTATCTCTTTTGTTCATCCAACAATAGGGAAACGGTTGCATTTTGATCTGCCCTATCCTTTTGAAGATATGATTCCCTATCAATATTAACTCTCAAAACTACAACGTTATGGTTAAACACATTATTCTTTGGACATTGAATCCAGAACTCTCTGAAGAAGAGAAAAAACAAGTGAAGGCCAGTATCAAGGCTGGTCTGGAAGGTCTCGTTGGCAAGGTGCCAGGTCTCATCGATGTAAAAGTACATATTGAAGGCCGTCTGGCATCATCAAATGCAGATGTGATGCTCGACAGTACCCTAGAAAGCGAAGAGGCGCTAAAAGGTTATGCCGTTCATCCTGAACACGTGGCTGTAGCTAACGGTAAGGTTCGCCCCTATACTGTACAGCGCAGCTGCTTGGACTTTGAGATCTAAGAATAAGAAAGCCCCGCCAATCGGCGAGGCTTTCATTTTTATATTCCAAGAAGATTATTTCTTGTTAATGGCGAGGTCGATAGCAACGGCTACAGAAACTGTTGCACCTACCATTGGGTTGTTACCCATGCCGAGGAAGCCCATCATCTCTACATGAGCAGGAACTGAAGAAGAACCTGCGAACTGAGCGTCTGAGTGCATACGACCCAAAGTATCAGTCATACCGTAAGAAGCAGGACCAGCGGCCATGTTATCTGGGTGCAAGGTACGACCTGTACCACCACCAGAAGCTACTGAGAAGTAAGGCTTACCAGCGAGTACACGCTCCTTCTTATAGGTACCAGCTACTGGGTGCTGGAAACGGGTTGGGTTGGTAGAGTTACCAGTAATTGATACATCTACGTTCTCCTTCCAAAGAATAGCTACACCCTCACGAACATCATCGGCACCATAGCACTTAACCTTCAGACGGTTAGGATTATTACCATAAGGAACCTCCTTAACCACATTCAGCTCGCCAGTGAAGTAGTCGAACTTGGTCTGTACGTATGTGAAACCGTTGATACGGCTGATGATCTGGGCAGCATCTTTGCCAAGACCGTTCAGGATAACACGAAGTGGCTTCTTGCGAACCTTGTTGGCCATCTCGGCAATCTTGATGGCACCCTCGGCAGCAGCGAAGCTCTCGTGACCTGCCAGGAAAGCGAAGCACTCTGTCTCCTCGCGGAGCAGACGAGCGGCGAGGTTACCGTGACCGATACCTACCTTACGATCGTCGGCTACTGAACCGGGGATACAAAAACTCTGCAGACCGATACCGATAGCCTCAGCAGCCTCGGCAGCTGTCTTCACACCCTTCTTGATGGCGATAGCAGCACCACAAACGTATGCCCACTTAGCATTCTCGAAGCAGATGAGCTGAGTGTCCTCACACATCTGATATGGATCGATACCTGCCTTTTCACAAATCTCATTGGCCTCCTCAATACTGTTGATGCCATTCTCCTTCAGAGCAGCAAGAACCTGGTTGATACGGCGCTCCTGACTCTCAAACTGTACTTTTCTAATCATTGTCGTATCCTCCTTTTATTCTTTACGTGGGTCAATAGCCTTAACTGCACCCTGCTCCTCGCTTGTGCGACCGTAAGAGCCGGTGAACTTCTTCAGAGCTTCATTAGCGTCCATGCCGCCCTTGATAGCCTCCATCATCTTGCCGAGGTGTACATACTCGTAACCGCAAACCTCGTTGTTGGCATCGAGGTACATCTTTGTGATGTAACCCTCAGTGAGCTCAAGATAACGTGTACCCTTGGCAACTGTACCATAGAGTGTACCAGTCTGTGAGCGAAGACCCTTACCTAGATCCTCAAGACCGGCACCAATAGCTAGACCACCCTCAGAGAAGGCACTCTGTGTACGTCCGTAAACAATCTGCAGGAAGAGCTCACGCATGGCGGTGTTGATAGCATCGCATACGAGGTCGGTATTCAGAGCCTCAAGGATGGTCTTGCCGGGCAGAATCTCAGAAGCCATAGCTGCTGAGTGAGTCATACCAGTACATCCGATGGTTTCTACCAAGGCCTCCTGAATCACACCGTCCTTTACGTTCAGGCTTAGCTTGCAGGCACCCTGCTGAGGTGCACACCAGCCAATACCATGGGTGTAACCAGAGATCTCCTTGATTTCTTTTACTGCAACCCATTTGCCCTCCTCGGGGATTGGGGCAGGTCCATGATAAGCGCCCTTACAAACGCTACACATGTTCTCAACTTCTTTAGAATAAATCATTGATAATAAAATATAAATAAGATGTTAAACAATTGTATTTATTTTCTCTTTTGAATTTTAATCACTATTAGTGGCCTACAAAATTAGGCGTTTTTTACGAACATTCCAAGTGTTCTTCTGTCTATTTAGAAATTATTAACATCAAAAATTGGTTTAGAGTAGAATTTATTCTCCCTTTTTTGTATTTTTGCAACTCGAAATAGCAAATGATGACAAATCAAGATATAGATAAGAGAGTAGAACGTGCCGTAGATTATTTTATGGCAGGCTATGGCTGTTGCCAAAGTGTAGTGGCGGCATTTGCTGATTTGTATGGTCTCGACGATACATTGGCCAAGAAAGTGGCAGCAGGATTCGGTGGTGGTGTGGGCAGGATGCGCATGATGTGCGGAGCTGTCTCTGGCATTGTGATGCTCACTGGATTGGATTGTGGCCAGACGGAGGGTAACGATCGTGAGGGCAAGTCGGCTTGTTATAAGGTGGTGCAAGAACTGCTGGCGCAGTCTAAGCAAGCCAATGGTAGTTTGATATGTGCTGAGATCTTAGGACTGCAGGGGAAAGAGAAAGCTGTTTGCAGTTATGTGGCTTCAGAGCGCACAGCTGAGTATTACAAGAGCCGTCCTTGTGCTGCAAAGGTTGAGAGCGCTGCTCGCATTTTTGCTGACTATCTCAAACGAAAACAGACTGATAACGATTGATACACATTAATATTATTATATGATTATAAAAAATGTACACGCAAGGGAAATCCTAGATTCGCGTGGTAATCCGACAGTAGAGGTGGAAGTGACACTAGAGAGCGGCTTTATAGGTCGAGCTTCTGTACCTTCAGGTGCTTCTACAGGTGAAAATGAAGCTATCGAACTGCGTGATGGCAACCCAACCCGTTATCTGGGGAGGGGTGTTCAGAAGGCTGTTGATAATGTCAATAAGGTAATAGCTCCTGCCATTATCGGCATGAGCACGCTTGAGCAGCGTGAGATTGATATGAAGATGATTAAACTTGATGGCACCCCTAAAAAAAATAGACTTGGTGCCAATGCCATCCTCGGTGTGTCTTTGGCTGTCGCCCGTGCTGCCGCTGCCTACCTGCAGATTCCGCTTTATCGTTACCTCGGTGGTACAAATACTTATACACTTCCCGTTCCTATGATGAATATCGTGAATGGTGGTGCGCACTCCAATGCGCCTATCGCTTTTCAGGAATTTATGATTCGGCCCATTGGTGCCAAGTCAGAGAAGGAGGGTATCCGCATGGGGGCAGAAGTGTTTCATAACCTTGCCAAGTTGTTGAAGGCTCGAGGCCTTTCTACTGCAGTTGGTGATGAGGGCGGCTTTGCGCCCGATTTCAATGGTATCGAGGATGCTCTTGATGCCATCATGGAGGCTATCAAGGCTGCTGGCTATGAGCCGGGTAAGGATGTGACGATTGCAATGGATTGTGCAGCTTCAGAATTTGCAGTGCAAGAGGAAGGCAAGTGGTATTATGACTACCGGAAGTTGAAAAATGGTAAGAAAAAGGATCCAAATGGAAAGAAACTCACTGCTGACGAGCAGATCGCATACTTGGAAGAGCTCATTACGAAATATCCTATCGACTCAATAGAGGATGGCCTCGATGAGAATGACTGGGGTAATTGGGTGAAGTTGACTATCAGGATTGGTCACCGTTGCCAACTGGTGGGTGACGACCTATTTGTTACCAATGTCAAGTTCCTGGAGAAGGGTATTCAGATGGGGGCTGCAAACGCAATTCTGATAAAAGTGAACCAGATTGGTACACTTTCTGAGACTCTTGACGCTATCGAGATGGCTCATCGCCATGGTTATACCACCATCACCTCACACCGATCAGGTGAGACTGAGGATACCACAATCGCCGATATTGCCGTATCCACTAACAGTGGTCAGATTAAGACCGGATCATTGTCACGAACAGATCGCATGGCCAAATATAACCAGCTGATACGCATCGAAGAGCAGTTGGGCGCACAGGCTAAATATGGCTATAAGAAATTGAGATAACTTGTATATAATAGAAATCAAATGAAACATATCAGACTCTTACTTTTTTCTCTTCTGGGAATGATGGCGTTGAGCGCCAATGCCCAGATTCTGTCAAGAGGTGTTACGAAAGAACTTGCGCAACACCGTAAAGCAAACATCAGTAATGTTATCTACGACCTGACTTTCAATATCCCTGCCAATCAGAGCGAACAGGTGACGGGTAGTGCGGTCATCTGTTTCGATGTGAAGAAGAGCGAGGACATTATTCTCGACTTCCAGGGAGGCTTTGATGGCAGTTGCGTGGCAGTTGTCCCCAAGAACAAGAAAAAGACCAAGTTCAAGAAGATTACCTTCCAGGCCAGCTATCAGAATGAGCACATCATCATCCCGAAGGATATGGTAAGCGAGGGCAGCAACCGCATAGAACTGAGCTTTGCTAGCCTTGACAAGGCCCTGAACCGCAATCAGGATTATCTCTACACTATCTTCGTGCCTGATCTGGCGCGCAGCGTGTTCCCTTGTTTCGATCAGCCCGACTTGCGTGCCATTTTCATGACAAAGCTCAACACGCCTGCAGGCTGGAAGACTATGATCAGCGATTGCAGCGGTCCTTTGCCCACCTTCCTTTATTCTTTTGTGGCTGGTGTCTTCAATGAAAAGACAGGCAAGCGCGATGGTCACAATATGCGTGCACTCTATCGTGAAAATGACCCCGACAAGGTAGCTCAGATTGACAGTATCTTCAATGAGGCTGGTCATGCCATCAAGTGGATGGAGAGTTATACAGGTATTGCCTGTCCTTTCAAGGAGTACGGCCTGGCTATTCTCCCCAATTTCCAACTTGGTGGCCAGGAGCATCCTGGTGCCATCCAGTTTAACGATCGTCTGCTGTTCCTTGATAAGATTGCCACTCAGGAGGATGCCCTGCGCCGTATGGAGCTGATAGCTCATGCTACAGCCCACCTCTGGTTTGGTGACCTGGTTTCCTTGAAATGGTTCGACGACCTCTGGGCCAACGAGGTGTTTACCAGCTTTGTAGCCTCCAAAATCACCCATCGCCACTATGATAAGGTCAGTTTCGAGCTGAACTTTATCAAGACCCATCAGGCTGAGGCTATAGCCACCGATCGTACGGAGGGTACTCATCCCATCGCCGTGGAGCTCACCAATGCCAATCATGCCAGTCTGCTCTATGACAATATCATTTTCGACAAGACGGCAGTTGTGATGCGTATGCTGGAGAACATGATGGGTCCCGACGTGCTCCAGAGCGGCTTGAACAAATATCTCTCGAAGTATCAATTCAGTAATGCTTCATGGGATGATCTTGTGAATATTCTGGCCGATGAGGCTCCCCAGCTCAATATCCGTCAGTTTGGTAAGGTATGGGTCAAGGAGAAGGGTATGCCGGATATCCACACTAGCTATCAGGGTGGTCAGCTGGTTATCAAGCAGAGCGATCCATATAACCGTGGCATCTTCTGGCCAGAGAAGTTCCAGGTACGTGTCATCAACGATCTGGGCAAGAGCGTCACCTACGATGTTGATATGCAGCAGCCGGTAATGTCTATCAAACTGTCTCGCAAGCCTGATTGTATCCTGCCTAATACCGATGGTCGTGGCTATGGTCGTTTTACTCTCGACGACGAGTATGTTAAATTGTTGCCTAAGCGTCTCATCACGACTCGTAACGATGTGAACCGTTATTGCCTGTTGCTGACTATCCATGATAACTATCTGAGGGGCAAGCTGCCTCCCTCGCACTTTGGGGAGCTCTTCCGCCTGATGTGTAAGGAAAAGAATCCGCTTATCATGGCTACTGCCCTTGAGCATATGTTCAAAATTGTGCGCGATGTGAACATCGAGCAGCGTGCAGCCTTGGAACTTTGCGTGATGGACCTCCTGGGAGAGAATAAGTCCAACGAGTGCCATCAGTACGTAATCCGTATGATGACCCGAGTAGCTTCTTCGCCCGAGGTACTGCAGCAGTTAGAGACTATTTGGAAGCGTCATAATGACCCGTTGCTCAACGAGAACGACTATAATGAAATTGCCTATCGCCTGGCCATCATGCACCCTAAAAGATGGCAGGAGATTCTTAGCACTCAGCGTGCCCGACTCACCAATGAAGATATGCGTAATGAGTTTGACTACGTCAGTCGTGCCTGCAATCCCGATCCTGTTGAACGCACCAATGTTTTCAACTCTCTGCTGAAACCGGAGAACCGTGTTCAGGAGCCGTGGGCTATCTACGCTTTGTATCTGTTGAATTCTGATGTCTTCGAGCCTCAGAGCAACAGCTATATTGAGCCCAGTCTGAAGTCGCTTGAGTATATACAGCAGACTAGTAATGTGTTCTTCCCCGAATATTGGATGAAGGCGCTGATGGCGGATCATAAAAGTAAGGAGGCAGCACTGATTGTTGAGAACTTCATGAAGGCCAATCCTAATTATCCAGAGCATCTGAGGAATAAGGCATTGGAGGCTTCGTATATCCTGTTGAAGCAGCAACCTTATGTAGCTCCTAAGCCTGCGGTCACAAAAGCTACTACCAAAAAGCCAGTAGTAGTCAAGAAGAAAAAGTAGTAATAACAAGGAAAAGCGAGCCTTATGACTCGCTTTTCCTTGTTATTATTCCCAATCCTATATTATCATGGTGCTGTGATGTTGATCTTAGGGATGCGACCATCGGGGAGACGGTGGAATTCGCGGATTGCTGTAGTACGGCGGAAGCCGTTGCCACCTGAGGGGATTCCGTCATGATAGAAGAGGTAAGACTTACCTTTGAAGTCGATTGTGCCACCATGAATAGTAAAGGAGCCAGGTGACTCATCGGTGATGCGACCTTCATAGTGCCACGGGCCATGGATGCTCTTGGCTGTTGAGTAGGCCCAATGCTCAGGTACACCTCCTGCAGCATATTCTAGAAAATAAGTGTCGCCTATTTTATAGATCCAAGGAGCTTCCTCGAAGTTGGTCTTCATCCCTTTCTTGTGGAGTTGATAGTCCATTTTCAGGCATTTGGGACCGAACTGTGCTTCATCGTCGAGCATAGGGCGCATGTCGCAGATGCCGTTTTTACCAAAGGTAGGGTCTATCGAAATCATGTCTTCATTCAATTTGGCATACCAGCAACCGTTGTTACCCCAGAAGAGCCATGCTTGCCCATCATCGTCAATAAAAACGGTAGGGTCGATAAATCCCCAGTCACCAGGAATGAGCGGCCGCCCGATGGGGTCTGCCCATGGACCTTCAGGACGGTCGGCTACTGCTACGCCGATGCCGTGCAGGTGCCTGGTTGTATCCTCAGCAGCTACATACCAATACCATTTGCCATTGCGTTCAATGGCCTGCGAGGCCCAGGCATTGTCGCCTTGTTTGGCCCACTTGAAGTTGGCGGTGCTCAGCACGATACCATGATCGGTCCAGTGCTTCATGTCAGTGGTGGAAAACACCTGCCAGTCTGGCATGCGGAAGTAAGTTGCCGTATCCAGGTCGTGTCCAGTGAACACATAAAGACGGTCGCCCGATACAACTGGCGCAGGGTCAGGGGTATAGGTACGTTTAGAGATACGTGTCTGTGCCAGCGTCGTGATTGCCAGCAGTAATGCCGTAGTGGCAAAGATTGTACGTTTCATATCTTTATTATATTATCGTTTCATAACTTTGGAATGGTTCCCACATATGTTGAGTCCTGTACACGTAATAGCGAGCTACGTGCCTCGCCACCTTCGAGGTGTGTGCCTCGTTATCTTCGAAATTACTTGCCTTGAGCACGCTTCTTGGCGGTTTTCTGGTAGGCTTTCATCTCGACGATGGTAGCGCGGCCAGTCTTCACGCGGAACTCCTGACGGGCGCGGCGCATCTGCTCTAAGAAACGCTCACTGGTATGCAGACGGGCATAGGCAACCGATGCGGCTATGCGGGCTGCATCGACATCACTTTGCCAGTGGGCACCTACGATGACACGGCTCTCGCCATACATATAACCACGTGCCAGGATTGTGTCGGCACGCTCGGGATTGATCTCTGAGAGTAGCAGGGCAGAGCTCCAACCAAGAACAGTATGGCCTGAGGGATAAGAACCGTTCGTACGAAGGTGGGGCTCATCAGCAGGATAGAGTGTCGGTTCATTGAAACGCACAAACGGGCGCTTACGCATGTAAAACCTTTTTGGATTGGTGCTGATGCTGTCACAGGTAGCTGTACCCTCACGCAATACTTTGTATATCTCTGGTGTCTCCTCCTTGGAGATCTGCAGCCCGAACGGCTCACTGAACTCACGGATGATACAGTCGAGACCATAAACGGCATCACGGCGGGCAATATCGGCTCGCTCTTTACACAAACGCATCTTCTTGCCCCAGAAATACTGGGTAATATCATAGGCGAACTGCACACTGGCTGTATCGGGCGGAGCTGGGTACCATTTTGTCATGTCAGGCATTTCGCTTCTCGTAAAATACGCGTCAACGGGCGACTTGTCACTCTGTGCCGAAGCACATATTACCATCATCATGGCGGCTAATAACATTAACTTCTTCATATCGCATTAATTAAAAATTGTGTACAAAATTACACATTATTATTGATAATCACTACCTAAACAATCTTATATTGCGTAAAAAGAGCAGAGAATTAACAAACATTTATAATACATCAACTTTTATCGGCTCCATTATTGGTGTAATTCGTTTTTTTTGTTTATCTTTGCACTATGATGGAACAGTGTTGGCAACGGATGGGTTTGAGTATTGTGATAGGGCTGATGACTTTGGGGTGCCAAGGACAGACCTTCTCACTGATGCAGAAGAGTGACAGTTTGTACCTGTTGACGCTGACCACTGACTCAACCAGTTACCAATGGCCGTTGCCTTATCCCGTGTATCGAATGGAGACGGGTGACGTGGATGGTAATGGGACTATCGAGGCGCTGGTAGGGGTGATAAAGTCAACCCGCTTTTATCCTGAAAAGGGTAGGCGACTCTTTATTTTCAAGAACTACAAAGGGCTGATAAGGCCTATGTGGTTGGGCTCAAAATTGGGTGGTAAGCTGCAAGACTTCTATTTCATTAATGGTAGGATACGCAGTCTGGAAACCAATATCAAGGAACAATATACGGTAGCAGAATACCGTTGGGATGATTTCGGTATGGCATTTGTACGCTACCTGATCAAGGATGGCGAGAAGGCGGAAGCGATGGAAAAGTTTAAACCTAAACGATAAGTGTAATGAAGATGATGAAATTTTTAGTAACCATGTCGTGCCTGATGGCTATGACTGTTACGGCCCAAAAGGTGCAACGCGTGATGGTGCCTGGTAAAGGTGGCATTGACGTGGAGCAGTTGAACAAACGTGTGAACCTGAATCAGGACATCTCTCAACTTAGCCTGACGGAACTGCGCGTGCTTCGCAATAGTTTCTATGCCCGAGAGGGTTTCCCCTTTCGCGACGCCTTCCTGCGTGGCGTGTTCCAGTGTACCTCATGGTACGATTCCTTGATGTGGGCGCGCTGGGGCAAGGTGGAGGATCTGATGACGGGCTATGAGCGTGATGACTATTATAAAGCCGATGGCAAGTTGCCCTTCAAGATCAGCAAACCGGAATATGCGTTTATCAACAAGTTGCAGACACGCGAGAAAGAACTGAAACAACAGAACTTCAAGTCGCCTGTAAGCGGTCATCGTGTGAATATGGATAATGTGGTGAATGCCATGCAGATGGAAGAGTTCGATGCCCGCCTGAAAGATAAGCTGGGACGTAACGGATTTGCCATTGTACCCGCCCAGCATAACCAGCTGTTCCAGGTATATGAGAGTAACGACTATTCCAATTTCCCCAACTTTGTGACTACTGATCTCTATCTGCAACTGTATCATCTTTATTTCGACTGTCTGTTGCGTGACATTGAACAGGAGAGACTGCACAACGTGGTTCTGCAGCTGTGTGAGCGAGGACGGCAATTAACCAATGGTACGACACCAGAACTTCAGTGGCTGAAGACCTATTTTGATGTGGGGTATGCCCTGATCAAAGGAGAAAAGGGTGCTGCGGGCACTGTGGCCGACGAGGTCGAGAAGGTAAATGCATCTAAACTCGAAAAATCTGAATATCTAGGTTATATCGATATCCCCTTCACTTATCCGTTGTTCCGTCCGCGTGGACATTATACTCGCAATGATACTCTGAAGACCTACTTCAAGGCCATGATGTGGCTACAGACGGTACCCTTTGGAACAGATAATCCTTCGCAGTTACAGACTGCCCTTGTGTTGGCAGAGTTGACGGCTGAAGACGCAAAGATGCGTGACCTTTACCAACAGTTGTATGAACCTATGACATGGCTTTTCGGAGCACCCGATAATATCACCATCATGCAGGTGTATGAGTTGATGAAGGGGCGCAAGGCTAGTGAATTGTTGAAGAACAAGAAGGCGATGGCTCAGTTGCGTGGGGAGATCGAGTCGTTGGCACAACGGCAGACGCGTATCCGTCCAAAATTCGAATACACCAGTCCGTATAAAATCAACCTTTTACCGCAGCGTTATATGCCTGACAGTGAGGTGTTGCTTGAGATGGTGGATTATGACAATACTCCCACCCTGCGTGACCTGCCAAAGGGTCTCGACGTGATGGCTTCAATGGGTGTGAAGTCGGCAGAGCGAATTCTGATTGATGAGTTGAAGGAGGCACAGCAGTGGGATGGCTTCGTGGCAGCATTAAGCAAGATGAAGGAGCGTATGAAGGAAATCGACTGGCAACAGACCATCAGCACCCGCTGGATGGATGCCCTGAAGACGGTGAACGACACCTGTAAAGGCTATCCCTACTTCATGGTCACTCCTGAATGGCAGAAGAAAGACCTGAATGCCGCACTGGCTTCATGGGCAGAGCTGAAACACGATGCAATCCTCTATGCCAAGCAGCCCTTTGGGGCTGAGTGTGGCGGAGGTGGTCCCCCAGAGCCTGTGGTGACAGGTTATGTGGAACCCAATGTGAAGTTCTGGCGTAAGGCCATCAGTTTGCTGAAAGCGACAGCCGATGTATTGGAGCGTTATCATTTGACTACCGAGAAAGCGGAGAATGCCACTACCCGTCTCAAAGAGGAAGCTGAATTCCTGTTGCGTGTGAGTGAGCGTGAGCTGACTGGCAGGAAATTGGACGAGGCCGATTACGATGAGTTGAAGCATATTGGTGCGACATTTGAGAATATCTCTCTCGATCTGGTACGTGACAACGACATGTTCCTCATGGGTTGGGACGATGTGCAAGGCACCGATCGTAAGGTGGCGCTGATTGCCGATGTCTATACTGCCAATGCCGACAACAACCCAGCGAAGAGTGTGATGTATGTAGGCGTGGGACTGGCTGATGAGATCTACTGTATCGTAGAGGTAGATGGCTATCTCTGGCTCATGCGTGGTGCTGTGCTCTCATACCGTGAGACTAAACGTCCAGTGAATATGCAGAGATTGACAGACGAGGAGTGGCAGAAGCAGATGGAGACCGATCCCGAGGAGGGACGCCCTGTCTGGATGAAGGATGTCATTGTGCCGCTGAAGGAAGTACCGCATACGAATGACCGCTTTTTCTATAGCACTGGTTGTTAGTTCGTTTGTTGTTACACTAACTGGCGACATCCTGCTTGATCGCGGGGTGCGCCAGGTGGTGGAACAGAAGGGTATGGACCAGTTGTTCTCAGCGGATATAGATTCCGTGTTCCAACACTCCGATGCGGTGGTGGGCAATTTGGAGTGCCCCGCTACGAAGATTCATGCTCCAGTATTCAAACAGTATGTTTTTCGGGCAGAACCCGAATGGCTGTGTGACTTGAAAAAGCATGGGGTGACTCACCTGAATTTGGCGAATAACCACAGTATTGACCAAGGGCGCAATGGGCTGGTAGATACCCAACGGAACATTTCGCAAGCAGGGATTATCTCCATTGGGGCAGGCCAGAATCAAGAGGAGGCAGACCAACCCATATTGTTAACTGAAAGTCCGCGCAAGGTGTGGCTCGTTGCCTCGTTGCAGTTGGCATTGGAGAACTTTTCCCGTCTGCCAGACCAACCCTGTGTGAGTCAGCAGTCAATCGATGCGCTCTGTCAGCGTATCGCCCAGTTAAAACAGAAAGATCCGGAATGCTATATCATCGTAAGCCTTCATTGGGGTTGGGAGAACCATGTGGAGGTTGTGCCCCGTCAGCGTTATGAGGCTCGTCAGTTGATTGATGCCGGAGCCGATTGTCTGGTATGCCATCATACACACACCCGACAGCCGATGGAGACCTATCGGGGTAAACCAATTTTCTATGGTCTTGGTAATTTTATCTTCGATCCGAGACGCGACTTCAACAGGCATGGTGCGATGGTGAGGCTAACTATTACGGAACAAGGAGCTACTGCTGAGGAGATTCCCATTGTGATCAGGCAGTGCTGCCCTGTTCTTGAGAAATAAGATCGGTAGGACTGGCGCCAAATTCATCCCTGAAACATTTTGTGAAGTAGCTGGGAGCGGTGAATCCTACCTCATAGGCTATTTCTGAAATGCTTTTATTGGTCTGTTGCAACAAGCAGCGCGCCTTGTGAAGACGGGCTGTGCGTAACAGCTCTACTGGTGACTGACCTGTAAGAGCCTTCACTTTTCTATATAACTGTACGCGTGAGAGACTGAATTCTGCACCGATAGCCTCTACGCCCAACTCGCTGTCGGACATGTTCCGTTCGATGAAATCACGGAGCTTGATAATAAACGCATCTTCTTTCTTTTGTGGCTCTTCAGCTGGTGTTTCTATCGGTTGTACCTCTTTCTTTTCATCACTGTTGAAGATACCTTTCAACCGTAACCGGTTCTTCAACAGGTTGTCAATGCGAGCCAGTAGCACGTCGGCAGAGAAAGGCTTGGTAATATAGGCATCGGCACCACTCTCGTATCCCTCCACTTGATGTTTGCTCAGGGCACGGGCTGTGAGCAGGATGACAGGAATATGTGAAGTGGCCATGTTGTTCTTTATGCGCTGACAGAACTCCAGACCATTCATTACGGGCATCATCACGTCGCTTACAATCAAATCAGGTACAACTTCATTGGCCAGCGCAAGACCTTGTTGACCATCATCGGCTTCGTTTACCTGATAGTGCTTTTGCAGAATGCGACGAAGCAAAGTACGGATATCGGCATTGTCGTCAACGATGAGAATGGTGCTCGACTGGTTTTCATCAGTTTTCGGAGATTCTGCCTGCAAATCAGTGGCGGTAGGTGTCATTGCGACTTCTTGGTGATCTGTAGAGATGATGTCAAGGCTGCCCGTGGCTTGTACGTCGAGCATCTTATTGATGAGTTCTGTCAGTTGGTTGGTGTTACGGCGCAGGATAGTGTAGAGATTCTTGGTCTCAGGACTAGCATCTTTGGCTTCCTGTGTCTCTGTCAACTCTTCGAGTGGTCCTTGGATGAGCGTCAGCGGTGTGCGCAGCTCATGACTCACTTGAGTATAGAAATCGAGCTTCTCACGCTCCATTCTGTTAATCTCTTCATTAAGACGAGCCCGTTGCAGAAAGTAATAATAGATACCCACAATCATCAGCAGCAACAGGAATATCAGGATGAGAGCCAAAATGGATATTACTTTTTGTGTACCTAGCTGTTGAATATAAACATCGGCTTTTTCCTTTAAACGCGTCATACGTTGTGCCTGGCGCATCACCTCGTCGCCCTCAAGCATCAACACATTAGCATTTTCACTGGTTACTATGGCAGAAGTGAGCATCGTTTCCTTTTCGTAAGGCTCACCGTTGAGGATAGCAAGAGCCAACTGCAAGAGTTGGTCGCCACGTGTGGGGTAGATATAGGAGGCGTCAAGCACGTCATCACGAACCATCTGGATGCCACCATTCTTGCCGGGCAGGCCGTCAATGCCACAGAAGAGAGGAAGTTTTTCAACTTTGGCTTCCTGAAAAGCTCTACGTGCACCAAGGGCAGAGCGATCATTGTGGGCAAACACCAAATCGATGTCTGTCAAGTCGCCTTTATAATGCTTTACTACTTCATAGCCCTTTTCTTCTGTCCAATCGCTTTGGAGTGATGCTACAATCTCGATACCGGAATCTTTCAAGGCATCTATAAAACCTTTGTGGCGCTCCTCGGCAGGTGAAGAGCCTTTCAGACCAAGAATCTCCATCACATGTCCTTTGCCATGAAGCCGCATCTCAACGTATTCGCCCATGGTATGACCGATTTCATAGTTGTCGGCACTCATAAAAGCTGTATATTTTGGCGAATCAGTCTTACGCTCAAATACAATCACTGGAATCCCTTGGTCATAAGCACGATTGATGGCAGGGGTAACGGATGCCAGCTGATTAGGTGCTACGATAAGCAATTGAATACCACTCTCCACCAGACTATCAATCTGAAGGATCTGTCGTTTAGAGTCGTCACGAGCCGTTGCAAAACGCAATTCCACACCATCATGGAGGGTGCTTTCAAGCAGCATTTCAGAATTCTGCCAGTCGCGCCAGATATCTTCAGAGCATTGGGATACACCAATGACGTATTTGGTCTTGCGATTGGTACATGCACAACATATAATGGCTGTGATAATAGTTAGGTAAAGCAGCCGAAAATTCATGGGTTATAGGTTTTATGGTGCAAAGATAAGGATTTTTTTGATATATTGCTAGCTTTTTTCTATTTTTTTTATTATTTTTGCACCCAAACAAACTTAAAACAGTAGAATAATGGAAGTTTTTAATTTTGCAGAACAGAACAGTATTATCAATCAGTACATGTCAGAACTCCGCGATAAGAGTTATCAGAAAAACCGTCTTACATTCCGTCATAATGTAGAACGTATAGGTGAGTTGATGGCTTATGAGGTATCCAAGAAACTCGAATATAAACCCAAGATTGTGACTACGCCTCTTGGTTCATTGGAGATTCCTTTGCCAAAGGACGATATCGTTTTGGGAACTGTACTTCGTGCAGGATTGCCTTTCCATCAAGGCTTTCTGAATATCTTCGATCGTGCTGATAACGCCTATGTATCAGCTTTCCGTATGTACATCAACCGAGAGCATACCGAAGTAGGTATTCATGCCGACTATATTGCAGCCCCCAGCGTAAAGGGGAAGACGCTTATCATTGCCGACCCAATGTTGGCTACTGGCGGTTCTATGGCTGCTGCTATCGAGGCACTTCTTATGTCGGGAAAACCCAAGAAGATTCATGTGTGCTGTATTATCGCTGCTCCAGAAGGAATAGAAGTGGTGAAAGAAGCTCTGCCTGAAAATTCTACCATTTGGTGTGCCTCTATTGATCAGGGTATGAACGAACATAAATATATTGTTCCCGGATTCGGCGATTGCGGCGACCTCTGCTTCGGTGAGAAGCTGCAGAGCTTCCGCAAGATCGCCGACAAACGCTGATGAGTATGCTTCAGGTACGCTGTAAGAACAATGGTATCACGAAGAGTTTCCCTGAGGGGAGTTCGCTGGTAGAGGTTTATCAGGCCTATGCCGGCGAGTTGAATATGCCCTATCCGGTTGTATCGGCGAAAGTAAACAATGTCTCGCAGGGACTGAAATATCGCCTTTACCACAACCGCGATGTGGAATTTCTCGATGCCAGCGATGGCTCGGGTAGGCGTGTGTATGTACGCTCACTCTGTTTTGTGTTGTATAAGACAGTGCGTGATACATTCCCCAACTGTAAGCTTTACATTGAGCATCCTCTTTCTCGTGGCTATTATTGTAACTTTAAAAAACGGTCAGGTGAACCTCTTGTCGATGCCGATGTAAAGCTTATCTGTAATCGTATGCAGGAAATTATAGATGCTGATATGCCCTTCCGGCGTACTGAATCTACTACAGAGGAGGCTATCCGCGTGTTCCGTGAACGAGGGTTTAGTGACAAGGTAAAACTGTTAGAGACTAGTGGCCAGGCCTATACTGATTATTACACTTTGGGTGATACGGTGGATTACTACTATGGACCATTGGTACCTTCAGCGGGTTATTTGAAGGTATGGGGCCTGGAGCGCTATCAGGAAGGTTTTTTGTTGCGAGTACCTGACAAGCACAATCCCCTTGTGTTGGCAGAAAAGGTGAACCAACCACGAACCTTTGAGGTGTTTGCAGAGAAAGTTCATTGGGATGTTATTATGCGACTCTCGAATGCGGGTGATGTGAACAAGGCTATTCTTCGTGGCTATGCCTCAGAGCTGATTCAGGTAAGTGAGGCTCTGCAGGAGAAGAAGATTGTGAAGATAGCTGAAGAGATAGATGCCCGTTTCCATAAGGGGGTTAAGCTGGTTCTGATTACTGGCCCGTCCAGCTCTGGCAAATCCACATTCTGTAAACGCTTGTCAATCCAACTGCTTGCCTGTGGTCTCAGACCATATTCATTCTCCACAGATGATTATTTCGTGAATCGTGTTGATACGCCAAAACTACCTAATGGTCAGTACGATTTTGATAACATTGAAACTGTGGATTACAAGCTGTTGGGTGACCATCTGGCTCGTCTGATGAATGGCGAAATGGTGGAAGTGCCTGAATATAACTTTGTGACAGGAAAACGTGAGTATAATGGTAAGCGGCTTCAGTTGAAGAACGACAGTGTGCTAATCATTGAAGGTATCCATGCCCTGAACCCTTTGCTGACGGCTGGTGTTGACGATGCCTTGAAATACAAGATTTACATTTCAGCTTTAACTAGTATCTCTCTTGATGAGCACAATTGGATTCCCACTCAGGACAACCGCTTGTTGCGCCGCATCATCCGCGATTATAACAAGGGTGCTTTTTCAGCCCGTGAGACTATCAGCCAGTGGAAGAGTGTGTGTGAAGCCGAGGAACAGTGGATATTCCCCTTCCAGGAGTCAGCTGATGTGATGTTCAACTCAGCACTTAACATTGAGTTTGCTGTGCTGCGTACACATGCTGAACTTATTCTTTCCTCAGTTCCCAAAAACTGTTCGGAGTACGCCGAGGCTCATCGCTTGTTGAAGTTCATCCACTACTTTATCCCCATCAGTGACAAGGAGATTCCTCCAACGAGTATCATGCGTGAGTTTGTTGGCGGTAGCAGTTTCAAGTATTAAAAAAATCCTCACCACTCGGTGAGGATTTTTATTTAGATCAACTTAAGTGTTCCCATCAGATAGACAAGGCCGAAACCAAGTATCATAGAGATAACACCCATGAGGATTCCCATCTTAGCCATATCCTTCTGCTGCACATAACCCGTTGCAAAAGCCAGAGCGTTCGGCGGGGTAGAGATAGGCAGGATCATGGCTGATGATGCGGCGATGGCTACACCGATAAGGACGGTAGGTGTACCACCAATAGGATCAAGCTTATCACCCATAGCGCCGCAGACAATAGCCAGAATCGGCATCAGCAGGGCTGCTGTAGCAGAGTTGGAGATGAAGTTTGACAGCAAGTAGCAGATGGCACCACCCATCAGCAGGATGAGCAGTGGAGAGAACTCGCCGAAAGGAATGCTCTCAACAGCATTAGCTGCCAGGCCAGAAGCGTTCAGACCATAGCCAAGAGCAAAACCACCAGCCACCATCCAGATGACACTCCAGTTGATTTGCTCCAGATCGCGCTTATTGATGACACCTGTTAATGCGAATACCATGAACGGAATCATTGCTACCGTATAAGAGTTAATGCCAGTAACACGATCGAGCAACCAGAGGGCTACTGTAATAAAGAACGTGATAATCACCACCCAAGAGTGGAATCCTTTCTTCATGCCACCGTCAATGTTCAGTTCGATGCGTTTCTGGGTAAAGGGGAATGCTTTCAACAGAATGCGCCAGCTGATGAACAGCAGGATAATCACAAGCGGGAACATGAACATCATCCACTGACCGAAACCGAGGCCGAGGTTTAATCCTTCTGGATCGTTCAGATACTTCAAGGCAATGGTGTTTGGAGGTGTGCCAATAGGAGTACCCATACCGCCAAGGTTGGCTGCGACGGGGATAGACATAGCTAATGAGATACGGCCCTTGCCTTCGGGAGGCAGTTGGTGGAACACTGGCGTAAGGAACGTCAGCATCATGGCAGCTGTAGCTGTGTTGGATACAAACATTGAGAAGAGACCCGTGATGAGCAGAAAACCCAAGAGCACCATCTCACTGCGTGTACCGAAGGGCTTCAGCAATACCTTAGCCAATTGAGCATCGAGACCTGTCTTTGTGGCAGCAATAGCTAAAACAAAACCGCCAATGAAAAGCATGATCACTGGATCTGCAAATGTAGCCATCACTCCTTTGTAGGAAAGAAGTTTTCCCACTTCCTCTTCATTTACCATCGGCAGGATACCACTGTCTGTGCAGAACAAGAGCATTAGCACAATGATAGCCACAGAAGTGGCCCATGAGGAAACGATTTCTAGAATCCACATCAGCGTAGCAAAGGCGAAAATGGCAATGATGCGCTGTTGGATGACAGTCAGGTTCTGGATGCCATACCACTCGGCAGGCATGTTCCAGAGCAGAAGAGTAACGATAGCCACAAGGGCTATTTTGACAACACGCTTGGCGTTATCTTCCGGATGATATTTCCGCTGATGGCGCACTTTGTGATACGCATCAACGAGATGGAATCCTTCGTAAATGTGAAACATATAATTATTTAGATTTTATTGAGCCAAAGGCAAAACTGAGCGCAAAGGTACAAAGTTTTTCTGATATCCTATTTGGATACAGGGATTATTTAGTGTATAAAATACGTATAAATCCTAAAATACCTTTTCTGGATCATTTGATAGTCAACGATTGTTATGTGGACTTTGCAAAGTTAAGGGAAAAATGCTTAATGTGATGGAAATAATAAATGAGGGCGCGCTTATTGGGGCACACCCTCATCCATATAGAGTAACTAAAGGTCTATTTCACTTCCCAGATGTCGTTGGTCTCAAGGAGTTCAGAGAAATTGTGGTACTTTTTCTGAGCTGATACCTCAGCCAACTGAGCGTGAACGGCTTCATTGTAAGTTGGAGCCTCTACGTCGCGAATCACACCGAGAGCAATGGGGAATCCGTCGTTGTTACCCATCAAGGCAAGCTTCAGCTGCAGTGTGTTATCCTCACAGTGGGCATCGTGTACCAATACATCGTCGATGGTGTAACCGTCTTTGCCGATCTCAACAACCTTCAGACCGAAGCCCTGCTGTACGAGTCCGAACTCATTGTTCTCACCGAACACGAGCTTCTCACCGTGCTTCACGTAGATGGCATTCTTCTTACGACCTTCATTATTATAAACCACATCGTGGCAGTGATCGTTGAAGATAACACAATTCTGTAATACCTCAGTGACACTGGCACCTTTGTGTTCATAGGCTGCCTTCAATACCTCAACGGTACCCTTGGCATCAGTAGCCACGCAACGGGCGAAGAAGTGTCCGCGAGCACCGAAGCAGAGCTCTGCAGGACGGAAAGGATCTTCTACTGTGCCGTAAGGGCTCGACTTAGAAACGAAACCACGAGGAGAGGTAGGTGAGTACTGACCCTTTGTCAGACCGTATATACGGTTGTTGAGCAGGATCATGTTCAGATCGATGTTACGACGGTTGGCGTGGATAAAGTGGTTACCACCGATTGCCAGTCCGTCACCATCGCCAGATACCTGCCATACGGTGAGGTTGGGATTAGCCACTTTGGCACCTGTAGCGATAGCTGCGGCACGTCCGTGAATAGTGTTCATACCATAAGTAGCCATGTAGTGCGGCAGACGACTTGAACAGCCAATACCAGAGATGACTGCAACGTTCTCGGGAGCTACGCCAATTTCTGCCATAGCCTTATGGAGTGAAGCCAGGAAGAAGTGGTCACCACAACCGGGGCACCAACGAGGCTGGCCTTTCTTGAAATCTTGTGCTGTATATTCCATATCTACTTTACTTCTTTAAAATGTCCTCAAATGCGTTCACTAACTCCTCTACGACGAAAGGCTGACCCTTTACCTGATTGAACTGGAACGGTACGAAGTTATCAACTTTCATGCGCAGATAACCAGCGAGCTGACCCATATTCTGCTCAGCTACTACCACCTTCTTATATTTAGAAAGGACTGCGGCAGTGTTCTTGGGCAGCGGATTCAGGTACTTGAAGTGGGTCTGAGCCACCTTGTAGCCCTTAGCGCGGAGCTCATCCATGGCAGAGCGGAGGTGACCGTAGGTAGAACCGAAGCCCACAATCAGCAGATCGGCATTCTCATCGCCATCCACCTCAAGGTCGGGCACCTGAATGTTTGCAATCTTCTGCTGGCGCAGACGCGTCATCAAATCGTGGTTCTCAGGATTCGTTGAGATAGCACCGGTATTAGAATCCTTCTCCAGTCCGCCGAGAATATGAGCAAAACCCTCACGACCAGGAACAGCCCAATAGCGGGTACCATTCTCTGCACGCATATAAGGTGTCCACTTACCCTTCAGTTCCTCAGGAACGTATGGTGGGTTGATGGGATCGAGCTTAGCCATCTCAGGCAGTTTGAAAGCGCCAGAGCCGTTGGCTACGAAAGCGTCGGTGAGGAGCACTACAGGTGTCATGTGTTCCAAGGCTATCTTACAAGCCTGATAAGCAGCATCGAAGCAGTCGGTAGGACTGGTGGCTGCCATGACAGGCATGGGACTCTCACCATTACGTCCGAATAGCGCCTGCAGGAGATCTGTCTGCTCAGACTTTGTTGGAAGACCAGTTGCAGGACCACCACGCTGTACATCGAGTACCACCAAAGGCAACTCCATAATGACAGCCAGGTTCATAGCCTCAGACTTCAGGCAGATACCAGGACCAGAGGTAGAGGTAACACCTAATGCGCCAGCGAACGAAGCACCGAGGGCAGATGCACAACCGCTAATCTCATCCTCGCACTGAACGGTGATGACACCACAAGACTTGTGCTTAGAAAGCTCGTGGAGCACGTCAGTAGCAGGTGTGATAGGATAGGAACCCAGATAGAGACGCAGACCTGCTTTCTCAGCAGCGGCGATAAAACCGTAGGCAGTAGCCTTGTTACCTGTAATATCCATATAGCGTCCAGGCACTTTCTCCTTCGATTCTACGCGATAAACATTGATAGTCGAAGAGTGCGTGTTGTGTCCATAGTCGTAACCAGCCTGAATCACCTTGATGTTAGCCTCAGCTATAGCGGGTTTCTTGGCGAACTTGTCACGCAGGAAGTTGGCTACGAGGTTCAGGTCGCGATCGAAGAGCCAGCATACCAGTCCGAGAGCGAACATGTTACGGCACTTCAGCATGGCCTTGTTGTCCATACCAGAATCGGCCAGACAGTCCTTCACCATTGTGGTGAGCGGGCACTGGATCACGCGATCTGGATCGATATTCATCTCACCAAGGTAATCCTCTGTCTGGAACTGAGCCTTTTCCAGATCCTTGGGACCGAATGAGTCGGTATCGATGATGATAGTGGCGCCCGGCTTGGCATAGCGATACTGGGTCTTGAGCGCAGCTGCGTTCATGGCTACCAACACGTCGCATTTGTCACCAGGGGTATAAACCTTACCAGCACCGATGTGAACCTGGAAACCAGATACGCCAGTGAGCGAACCTTGCGGGGCACGGATATCAGCGGGATAATCGGGGAATGTAGAGATGCCGTTACCAACGGTGGCACTAACCGTAGAGAAGATGTTGCCGGCAAGCTGCATACCGTCGCCGGAGTCACCTGAGAAGCGTACGACCACCTGGTCAAGCTCCTTCACTTCTAATTTTTCAGCCATATTCTTAATAATTAACTAATGTTCTTGCGGCGCATTTTGTGAATGCGCTGCAAAATTATTCATTTTTAACCTAAATACCAAAAGAAATACTTAAAAAATGCATATTTGCTTGTGAATTCTTGTAAATTCATGCAAATATGCATTTTTCTTGCAATTTTTATTCAGTATGCGATTGTTGATTAGTATTCGAATGACGAACCGCCCAGGAACTCACGCAGCAGTGATGTTGGAGGAATCTGTGTCTCTGGAATCGGTTTGATATATTTCAAGAACTTCAACAGGCGATATGCCTCAGCATGTTCAGGACAATTCTCTGGTACCTGTTCCAGCAGAGGTTCTGCCTGACTCTTGATAACAGCCAGTTCGAACAGCATAGCAGTATTAAACATAGCATCTGCATTCTCTTGATAGGGGAATATCCACTTATTCTCACCAGCGCGTACTGACGGCCAGCGACGAATGGTCTCCAAGGCTGATACCTTACGATACTTATGATCGCGGATGATGCGGCGCAGCAGACGATTATCCGTCGTGGGAATATAATTGTGGTTATCGAGTAGGATGGTGGTCAGTGCAGATGCATAGATGCGGAATATCTGCTCTTGGGGAATCTGTGCTGTCAGTTCCGGGTTAAGGGCGTGGATGCCTTCAACCACCAGCACCTCATCGTCGTGCAGTTTCAGTTTCTTGCCACTCTTTACACTCTTACCCGTTGGAAAATCGTAGCGAGGCAACTCTACCTCCTCACCATTGAATAGTGCATTCAACTGCTCGTTGAAGAGCGGGAGGTTCAAGGCGTGCAGATGCTCGAAGTCGTAATCGCCTTTCTCATCGATGGGTGTCTTCTCGCGATCCAGGAAGTAATCGTCGAGTGAGATACCGATAGGCTTGATGCCATTCACAGCCAACTGGACACTCAGACGCTTGCAGGTTGTGGTCTTACCTGAAGACGACGGACCAGCGATTAATACTATTCTCACCCCCTTGTTGTTTCCCAAACCGAGTGAAGAAGGAGGATTGACTCTCTGTGCTATCTCATCGGCAATCTTGCCAATCTTCTTTTCTTGGAGGGCCTCACTGATCTGAATCAGTTTTGACGAGTGCCCATTGAGGATGGCCTCATTCAGGTCGCCCACGGTGCGAAGCTTAAGGATGTCCTGCCACTGGTGGTGCTCCTTGAAGATGCCGAACATCTTATCCTGATGGGTCATCTCTCCGAGTTCATCGGGGTGCTCACGCGAGGGAAGGCGCAGCAACAGACCATCGTAGTATTTCTCCAGTCCGAACAGATAAAGCTGAGATGTGTTGGTGAGCAGTGCGCCATAATAGTAATCCAGGTAGCCGTCAATATCATAATAGGTGGTATAGAGACTGCCGATAGATTTCAGCAACTTTACCTTTGAGCGGTTATGCAGCCGGTCGAACACTTCAATAGCCTCCTCTGTGGTAGTCTCGTGGCGATGGATAGGCATGGCGGCATCGATGATTTCTTTCATCTTCCGACGGATGGCACCTGCATCTTCGATGGTTACAGGGCGCCCGATATTCAGATTGACATAATAGCCATTGGACACAGGAATGTCGATAGCAACCTTACAAGGCGTGAACAGATCGTGGGCAGCTTTGCAGAGCACGAAGAACAGGCTTCGTGTGTATGCGCGTGAGCCACTGGGGGAAGTGATATCGAGAAACTCTACATCTTTCGGAGTGTATATACGGTAGTGCATACCTTCCACCTTATTATTTACGTGCGCGCTAAGCGGACCATATTTCATTTCCAGACCTGACTTCTCGTAAATATCTTTAAGATTTGATCCAACGGGCACCTCGATGGTCTTCCCATTGTTCTTACAGCGTACTTGAATCATCTTTTCCATATTATTCCTTCATTAGTTTTAGGTGAATTTTCTGCAAAGATAATAAATTTCTTCATTCTTCATCCTTAATTTTATTTTTTTTTGTATCTTTGTGCCCGAAATTCAATAATTAAAGCAAATCTTTATGTCGATTTGGATTATTTTTAAGCTTCTTGGTTCACTCGCCCTTTTGATGTTTGGTATGAAGTCGATGAGTGAAGCCTTGCAGAAGATGGCGGGTCCGCAGTTGCGACACGTCCTTGGTGCAATGACAACCAATCGCTTTACTGGAATGTTGACAGGTATGCTGGTGACAGCATCTGTCCAGTCTTCAACGGCAACGACGGTGATGACAGTCTCGTTTGTGAATGCAGGTCTTCTGACGTTGGCACAAGCGATCTCAGTGATTATGGGTGCCAATATCGGTACGACGCTGACAGCGTGGATCATGTCGGCAGGTATGTCGTTTGATATCACGAGTGCCGTCTATCCGGCTTTCTTCTTGGGTATCATTCTGATCTATCTGAAGAAATACCGTTATATCGGCGACTTCCTGTTTGGTCTGTCATTCCTGCTTCTGGGTTTGGGAACACTTCGTATGACGGGTACAGAGATGCATCTGGGTGAGAATCAGGCACTGCTTGATTTCTTTGCCTCTTTTGACCCAGACTCGTTTATCACCACTTTGATATTCCTGTTCCTGGGAGGTGTGATGACCTTCTGCGTACAGTCGTCAGCAGCAGTGATGGCTATCACGATGATTCTCTGTTCGAGTGGCGCACTGCCTATCTATCAGGGTATCGCTTTGGTGATGGGTGAGAATATCGGAACTACCGTTACCTCAAACCTTGCTGCGATGTCGGCAAACACGCAGGCCCGCAGAGCTGCTTTGGCCCACATGTTCTTCAATGTGTTTGGTGTCATCTGGATCCTGTTTGTGTTCCGCCCGTTCATTGATATGGTATGCGGATGGGTAGGCTTCGACGTAACGATGGAGAAAGAGGCTGTTGAGACCAGTGTGTTCCTGGCTAATTCGGCAAAGCTGAGCTTCGTGCTTGCTGCCTTCCACACAACCTTCAATGTGGCCAATACGCTGATCCTGATTTGGTTTATCCCCCAGATAGAGCGCTTTGTATGCTGGGTTATCAAACCTAAGAAGGTGGATGAGGAAGAGGACTTCCGTTTGCATTTCATTACAGCTGGCTTCATGAAGACCCCAGAGCTCTCAGTGCTGGAGGCTCAGAAGGAGATACAGTCGTTCTCAGAACGTATGCAGCGTATGTTTGATATGGTGCGTGAACTGCTGACACTCTCAAGCAGTGCGTCAAATAAGAAAGACAATAAGGCTGGAGATTTCAACAAGCTCTACACACGAATCGAGAAGTATGAGGGTATCAGCGATAACATGGAACTGGAGATTGCCAACTATCTGAACTCAGTGAGTGATGCCCACCTCTCAGATGACACGAAGGCCAAGATCCGCGCGATGCTTCGTGAGATCTCCGAACTGGAGTCGATTGGTGATGCCTGCTATAATATGGCTCGTACTATCTCGCGTAAGTATAACGGCAAGGAGGACCACTTCATCGAGAAGCAGTATGACCATATCCATCAGATGATGGAACTCACGGATCAGTCGCTCTCACAGATGAATCGTCTGATGAAGGGACGCAAGGAGTCGTTTGACATCAACCGCTCATTTAATATTGAGCACGAAATCAACAATTACCGCAATCAGCTGAAGTCGCAGAACATCACTGATGTGAACAACCATGAATATACCTACGCTGTAGGTACCATCTACATGGACCTCATCAATGAGTGCGAGAAACTGGGCGACTATGTGGTGAATGTCATCGAAGCCCGCATGGGATTGCGATAAAGTCACATTGGTGACAATCATAATTAATCTGGCAGGGATAATTAAAATTCCCTGCCATTTTCTTTTTCGTTTCAGAAATAATTCTTATCTTTGTCCCCGTCTTTACTTCTGAAGTCTTTTAGCGTAAGCAGAAGCGGAGGGGGTGGGGACTACATAATAGAAAAGGTGTCTACTTGACGCTTTGTTCTTTGACTACTCAAAGTCTCGCAAACTATTGAATCCTGTCAAAAGCAAAGCAACTGTAGATGTCCATTGGGTATGTTTATATAGACAGCCCTTATTGTGCTTTTTGCGCAAAGGGTAATCGTATATGCATAGCTTGTGTGGGCTTCTGCGTTGCTCGTTTCGGACAGGATGGGCAATGCGAGACGCCTTGAGTAGTGGGACGAGTAACAGGTACAGCAACCCACACTTTTTTTATATGTACCACAACAAAACTATTAATGTAAAAAGGTCTTCTCCGGGGGTGCTTGTAAGACACAGAGATATAGAAAATGAGAAAATTGATCTTTTGTTCATTACTAACACTTTTATTAGCCTCATGTAGTACAGATCTTACTGACGTAGAAAAAAGGCTTGATAATCTAGAAAGTGATTCAAAAAATGCAAGCGATAAGATTAACGAATTAAGCTTAAAGGAACCAAAACTCCTTTCTATTTCATTCCTTTCAAAAGACAATTCTATGCAATTAGTAGAGGATGTAAAAGGAGAGATTATCGGCGATAGTGCAGTAGAATGTTGGGTAAAGAATATTATGAGCGACAAACTTCTGATTCCACATTTTGAATATACTGGCGAGAGTGTAACTATCGATAATGCATCCGCTAAAAGTGATGAAACCCAAATCGACTTCAAGACTCCTATCAAACTGACTGTTTCCAATCAAGGAAAGACAAAAGACTACACCATTTATGTGCACTCCTTTACAGGACTTCCCGTTTTGTGGATTGAAACTGAAGGTAGAGCAGATATCACATCTAAGGATGAATACCTGAATGCACATCTAAAGCTTGTGGAGGATGTACGTACTCGTTCCGCTGGCGGAATAACAGAAGCAGAAGTTAAGATTAAAGGTCGAGGCAATTCTACTTGGGGAATGCCAAAGAAACCTTATGCTTTAAAGTTTGATGAGAAAACATCTCTTCTCGATGAACCAGCAGATAAGTCATGGGTACTACTTGCCAATTATGCTGATAAGACTTCTCTTCGCAATCAAACAGCGTTCTATATGGGAAGTATCAGTAATCTTGATTACACACCTCGATTTCATTATGTTGATCTGATGCTTAATGGCAGATATAATGGAACCTATCAACTTGGTGACAAACTGAAAATCAGCAAAAATAGGGTGAATGTTGGAGATGATGGATTCTTAATGGAGATAGATGCAAAGGCAGGTGCAGACGAGATTACCTTTAAAACCAGCCATTTAGGACAGCCTGTAAACATCAAAGATCCTGATGTAGAAGTTGATGGCGAAAACTATAATTACATTAAGGATTATGTGATTACAGCAGAGAGCGCATTATTTTCTGACGACTTTAAGGATCCTGATAAAGGCTGGCAGAAATATATGGATATGGATTCATTCGTTGATTGGTATCTTATCAATGAGATTGCCAAGAACAATGACGCTTGTTTGTTTACTAGCTGCTACATGAACCTTAAACGGGGTGATAAGTTAAAAATGGGTCCGTTGTGGGATTTTGACATTGCTTTTGGTAATGTGAACTATAATGGAACCTATTTAACTGACGGCTTTTGGATTAAAAACACCACATGGTATTCTCGTCTTTTCGAAGATCCTGCATTTGTTGCTAAAGTAAAGGAACGCTTTGATTATTTCTACAATCGCAAAGAAGATATTATGAACGAAATAAATGCCAATGCTCAATATCTTAGATATTCAGCCCAGGAGAACAATAATAAATGGCATATACTATATACTCCTACCTGGCCTAACTATGATATTTGGGGAAGCTATCAGAATGAAGTACAATCAATGAAAGAGTGGCTTAATGCCCGTTTCGAATGGTTGAAAACAGAATTTGATAAGATGTAAGACATTTTATCAACACCTCCTCAAGACCTCAGGCTTTTAGCTTGAAGTATCTGAGGAGGTTTTTATATTGGTCTTGGGCGGTGAGGCAGGTGTCTGTGAGGTAGCCATCAATATGGCCCCATTCTTTGGGTCCTCGATAATAGAACATCTTGAGTTCGTCTGTGATGATAAAGGGGATGATGCCGTTTGCAAGACATTTTGGACGCTTTTGACGGTATTCAGCCAGCAAAGCCTTCAACCTTTTATGCACTTCTTCCGGAGGGCAGGTATCGATACCCCCAACCTCATTAGGAAAGATGCTGCCTTTCAGTTTTGATGCTTTCTATCTATCGGCAAGTTTATTCGTAGTTTTTTTGTTGGTGATGATGTCCTGATGTAAAGGAATTATGCCTAAATTTAACACTTCAGAATGGAGCATTCTAGGAGAAGGGTGGGGAGGGGAATGGGCAAGAAGTAAGCAAACTGGGTGTTCCCAGTAAGGGAACATGCCGTTAGGTTATGGAAAACTTACTGCATAGTTATAAAAAAATTGTTCCCCTTAATGGGAAAAAGTGCTAGATTTAATGGTAGCAAGTGCCGGAATTAATAGTAAAAAGTAACCAAACGAGGTTTAAAAAGTTACTTTTCAAGGCGATTTTTCGAAACTAAAAAAGATGCGGTTTTGTAAGCCTCAGATAGTCAGATGTTTACAAAACGGCTCAAAATTCGCGTATTTGAGCCCCAAGTTTTGATTGGTGAATTCTGCGCGATTCTCAGGCGTCGGTTTGTAAAGTCTATTCGCTTGATTCAGATTGCCTCCTCATACAAAATCGTGAAAATAAATTCTCTTTTCCTTCGCTGAATCGAAAAAAAGCACTACCTTTGAGCTGCGCTCGAAGGTACTCACGCTCGAAAATACAAAAAAATCGTGATTTATTTTGTATTTTGCTCGCTTATTCGTACCTTTGCAGCCGATTTCAAGGGGTGCCTGCGGGTGCAGGCTGAGATGATACCCTCTAACCTGATCCAGATTATACTGGCGTAGGGATGGAATAAAGGATTTATCGATACATGTTACCCCCTTTACATTATTAATTAATTAAAGGTACAACTAAAGGTATGAAAAGATTTGTTTTAGGAATGACTGCGCTGTTGTGTGCAGTGAGTATGCAATCAAAGAATCCACTGATGTCGCCAGAGACTGATCCGAGCGAACTTGATACGCTCAAGTCAGTAGAGTTGCAGGATGTGCAGGTGGTGTCTGTACGTGCTTCGAAGAAGACACCAGTGGCTTACACCAACATGTCGAAGGAAGAGCTGAAGGCAGTGAACTTCGGACAGGATATCCCTTATCTGCTCTCGCTGACACCCAGCATCACGATGACTTCAGATGCTGGTAACGGCATCGGCTATACGTCGCTTCGTGTGCGTGGTACTGACCCCAGTCGTATCAACATCACTGCCAACGGCATACCTATCAACGATGCGGAGAGTGCCCAGCTCTACTGGGTGAATATGGGTGACTTTGCCAGCAGTGTACAGTCGATGCAGATACAGCGTGGTGTGGGTACATCAACGAATGGTGCAGGAGCCTTTGGCGCCACGATCAATATGCAGACAGAGAATATCGGCATGACGCCTTACTTCGGGCTTGACCTCTCTGGTGGCTCTTATTACTCGCATAAGGAGACGCTGCGCTTCGGAACGAGCCTGATCAAAGAGCACTGGGGCATTCAGGGACGACTCTCGAACATCGGATCAAAGGGTTATCTCGATCGCGCCTCAACAAAGTTGAACAGCTATTTCATTCAGGGCGGCTACTTCTCCGACAATACCGTTGTGAAGTTTATCACCTGGAATGGTATCGAGGAGACCTATCACGCCTGGAACTACACTTCGAAGTATGAGCAGAGCCTCTATGGACGCACCTACAACTCCTGTGGTGAGTATTACGACGAACAAGGTAATGTGCATTACTATGATAATCAGACAGATAACTATCACCAGCAGAATTATCAGCTGCTTTGGAACCAGCACCTTTCACACCATCTGAATCTGAATATGGCTGGTCACTATACCAAGGGTAATGGCTATTATGAGGAATATAAGACTGGTCGCAAACTGATTGAGTATCTCCCCTATGGTCCTTGGTTCGACCCAGAGGCAGAAGGTAATCCAAAGCTGAAGAGCGACCTGATCCGCCAGAAGAAGATGGATAACGACTTCTTTGCCGTTGTGGCCTCGCTGATCTATAATAATCACGATAACGTAGAGGCTGTCGTAGGGGGCGGATGGAACAAGTATGATGGTGATCACTTCGGCTTGGTGAAATGGGTGAAGCATGTGCCAGAAGGTCTCGATCTGCAGCCTGACTACGAGTATTATCGTACCAATGCCAAGAAGACTGACTGGAATATCTATGGTAAGGTGAACTATGAATTCGTGAAGGGACTGAATGGTTACCTCGACTTGCAGTATCGTCATATCGGCTATCGGATGCAGGATCCTGGCGACTGGCAAGGGGCTAACCCTACTGGCGAATATGTCATCGACGACACCTTCAACTTCTTCAATCCGAAGTTTGGTCTGAACTACGACATCACGCCGCATCATAAAGTCTATGCTTCATATGCCATCGCCCACAAGGAGCCTACACGTAATGACTACGAGGATAATCTAGGTACGGATCTGAAGGCAGAGCGTTTGAACGATCTGGAGGTTGGTTATAAGTTCCTGAGTGCGACATTCTCTGCTGGCGCTAATCTCTATTGGATGAGTTATAAGGATCAGTTTGTGCTGACAGGTGAGTTGAATGCTATCGGCGAGGCCATCGCCAAGAATGTGGGTAAGAGCTATCGTCTGGGTGTGGAATTGGAGGCTGCCTGGAAACCAATCGACTGGTTCCGCTGGGATGCCAATGCCACCTTCTCGAAGAATCGTGCCAAGAACTGGGAGGTGACGCTGATGGATGGCTCTGTGGAGAGTCTGGGTGATACCCCACTGTCGTTCTCGCCAGACTTCATCTTCAACAATATCTTCAACTTCAATTATAAAGGTATGAAGGCCAGCATCCAGAGCCAGTATGTAGGCGATCAGTATCTGACGAATACAGGCTTCAAGAGCTACCAGACACTCGATGATAACGGCAAGCAGACAGATGTGGGCATGATGCTCGACGGACACTTTACAACCAACATAGACCTCAGCTATACTTTCAGTCTGAAGCAGCTGGGTGTGAAGGAGCTCACCGCAGGTATCACGCTCTACAATATCTTCTCTGCCAAATTCGACAATAACGGTTGGGCTGCACCAGCCTTCACTAAGGAGAATGGAAAGCTGATTGCTACAGGCTGGGACACCTCCGACCAGTATGAGGCTGGATTTGCTCCCTCAGCACCATTCAACATGATGGCTCATCTCTCTATCAATTTCTAAAATGCTGGAATTTCTAAACGGGCATTGGCTCGACATATTGACAACGGTACTCGGCCTGATCTACATCTGGCTCGAGTATCGTGCGTCTATAGCGCTTTGGGCTGTAGGCATCATCATGCCTGCCCTTGATATATGGCTCTACTGGAGTCACGGACTCTATGGCGATGCAGGTATGGCGGTCTATTACACCTTAGCTGCTGTCTATGGCTATGCTGTTTGGAAATTCGGACGAAAGAAAAGCCAGACTACATCGGTGATGCCTATCACCCATACCCCAGCAAGACTTTATCTGCCTATCGTCGTGTTCTTCTTTGTGGCATGGGGACTGACGTATTATGTGCTGATTACCTGGACTAACTCTACAGTTCCAGTACTCGACTCCTTCACGAATGCGTTGTCGTTTGTGGGACTGTGGGCTCTGGCAAGGAAATATATCGAACAGTGGTTCTTCTGGATTGTAGTCGATGTGGTGTGTACGATCCTCTATGTGCAGAAGGGAATCCCCTTCAAGGCAGGACTCTACGGACTTTATGTCCTGATTGCCGTGATGGGATATTACAAGTGGAAAAGGTTGATGCAAGATGAAAAGTTATCCGCTCATACATAAGATTGGCGCTTTCGACGCTGTGATTCTGGCAAATGGTGATTTCCCTCAGGCGGAGATTCCTCAGGACCTGTTGAAGCGGGCACCTTTTGTCTGTGCCTGTGATGGTGCTGTCAACCACTATCCCCAGGCAGATATCATTATCGGCGATGGCGACTCAGTGCCAGAGAGCCTGAGGGATCGTCTGATACAGATTGATGAACAGGAGGACAACGATCTGACAAAGGCAACGCGTTACTGTCTGTCGAAGGGCTTGCGGCGTATCGTCTATCTTGGTGCCACAGGTCAGCGCGAGGATCATACGTTGGGAAATATCTCACTGATGGCGCGTTATGCACAAGAGATGGGTGTAGAGCCTTTATTGGCAACTGACTATGGCTGGTTTGTCGTGGCGGAAGGTGAGTCGGAATTCGCATCCTTCAAAGCACAGCAGGTGAGCATCTTCAACATGACCTGCAACGCGCTTTCTTCTGAAGGTCTTCTCTGGCAAGCCTATCCTTATCGTCAGTGGTGGCAGGGCACACTCAACGAGGCTGCAGGTGATTCTTTTGTGTTGAAAGGTGACGGACTTTATCTGGTGTATCGCACTTATCAGGCTAAGGAGACTGCCAGAAAATGAAAATAATCCTTAGATAATTTGGCTATCTGCATCATTTTTTCATGATCAGGCGCAGAACTATGGCGATCGCGAGGTCCTAATTTATAAGGATTTCGGAGGGTCGGAGTGGAAATCCTATTCCTGGAACCAGTTTTCTGATATGGTGAAGAGGGTGTCGAATGCACTCTTGAATCTTGGTGTGAAGGTACAGGAGAATATCGGCGTGTTTTCTCAGAACTCCGTTCAGTATCTCTTCTGCGACTTCGGCGCATGGGGCATCCGTGCCGTCACCATACCCTTCTATGCTACGAGCTCTGAACAGCAGATTCAGTTCATGATCAGCGATGCGAAGATAAGATTCCTTTTCGTGGGTGAACAGGAACAGTATGATAAGGCACGTCGTGTGGTGTCGATGTGTCAGACGTTAGAGCGCATTATCGTCTTC